>JANQPW010000600.1 GCA_028285285.1 Silvanigrellales bacterium | reverse complement strand
GCGGATATGAGCCATTTGATTTCTGTTTCCCAGTCTGGTTCCCTGCTCAACACAAGATTGTCTAAGAGGCGCACTGTTGGCCCAGGCTGACCTTCTTGTGAACCCAAAGCCTGAACGCGCCAGGCCACCAAGAGCACAGACTCTTCAGCCGTGTCTCTCGACTCCTGCAGTGTATACCTTTTTACACAGCTCAGATACTCCACAACACCAAATTCACGGTCTTCAAGGTGGGAGCGAACAAGGTTCAACAGCACTGAGGGGTCTGCACAGCCCCGCAGGTACTCTTGACCAGCGAGTGCCAATGAACGGGGCAAACTCACAACTCGACTGCGGGTGACGGGATCCAAATGACGGTTGCGGCTTGACATGGCCAAGCCATCAGCTTCTCGCTGGGTGGGAACAATCACCATTTCGCAAGGGTGGGCAATGTTCAAAAGAAAGCTCTTCAACATCACCACCTGTTCGTGATCTTTCTGGCCAAAGTAGGCTCGCGAAGCTCCACTCAAGTTGAGCAACACCAGCACCACAAGGCAAACTCCTTCAAAGTGTCCCGGTCGAGATCTCGCCTCAAAGGGAGAGAGAGACTCCGTGTCAAGCTTCAAAGACACATCAAATCCCTGAGGGAACACCTCCTCCACCCCGGGAATAAACACGGCATCGGCACCCCAACGGCCAGCCAGTTGCAGATCTTCAACCTCATTGCGCGGGTAAAGAGAAAAATCTTGAGCATCGCCAAACTGTTTGGGATTCACGAAAACGCTCACCAACACCAGATCATTGTCTCGGCGAGCTTGCTGGATCAAACGCCCATGACCGGCATGCAGCGCACCCAAGGTGGGAACAAAGCCCACCAACCGATTCGCAGCCCGCTGCTCACGGCTCCAGTTCTGCAAATCCAACCGTGTTCGCAAGACCCGAGGAGTACCCGTCATTTCAACCCCCGAGATAAGCCTTCCGCACCGACTCATCATCAAGCAGCTGGCGAGCAGGGCCAGACTGCACGATCTGGCCCACTTCCAGCACATACCCACGATTGGCCATGGAAAGCGCCAACATGGCATTCTGCTCGGCAAGCAAGAGAGTGGTGCCTTCACGGTTGAGCTGGGCAATCTTTTCAAAAATTTGCAGAGTCAGAATCGGCGCAATGCCCAAGCTCGGCTCATCAAGGAGCAACAACCGCGGTTTCGCCATCAACGCCCGGCCAATAGCAAGCATCTGCTGCTCTCCCCCCGAAAGGGTCACCGCCTTTTGGTCCATGCGTTCCTTCATGCGAGGGAAAAGTTCAAAGACATGCTCCAATTCGCTGCCCAGCTGCGCCTTTGTTTCTTTTCGAGCGAAAGCCCCCATGAGAAGATTCTCTCGGACGGTCATATCAGGAAAAACCATTCGTCCTTCGGGAGATTGGCTCATACCCAAACGCACAATCTGGTGGCTTGGCGCATTGGAAATATCCTGACCCAAAAACTCCATCTTCCCGCCAGCACGGGGCAAAATACCCGAGAGCGTTCGCATGGTCGTTGTTTTCCCAGCACCGTTTGATCCCACAAACGTGACGATCTCTCCCTCTTCCACATCAAAACTGATGTTCTGAATGGCACGGATAGCTCCGTAGTTCACAGAGAGGTCAGTGACCTTGAGCAACTTCGAACTCATGTTTGTGTTCCCTTCTCTTCTCCGCCCTCAGAGCCGGGCTCGGTGTCTGAAGAGTTCCCATTGGTCTGCAGTGGTTCATGAGCGGACTGGGCCCCCAAATAAGCTTCGATCACCTTAGGGTCGGCCTGAACAACGGAAGGGGAGCCACGGCAAATGATCTCTCCGTGATCGAGCACAGTGATCTCCGAGCAGAGATTCATCACGAACTTCATGTCATGCTCTATGAGCAGCACGCCCATACCCAGCTGGGCGATCTTTTTCACGAGTTCGCGCAGCCCATCTTTTTCTGTGGGGTTCATTCCCGCAGCTGGTTCGTCGAGAAGCAGAAGGCGCGGCTGCATCATCAGCGCACGTGCAATTTCCAATTTGCGTTGCTGACCATAGGGCAAAGAGGTCGCCTCATGTTGGGCCAGATGCGCAAGGCCCACAAAATCCAGGAGCTCGGCCGCACGAGCACGGCACTCCTTTTCCACCTGACGCGCGGAGGGTTGACCAAAGATGGAGCCCAGTGTGTGAGAACTGCGTTTGTGCGCAACCGCCGCCATAAGGTTGTCAAAAACAGACAAGCCTGCAAACAGGCGGATGTTCTGAAAGGTGCGTGCGACACCTTGACGGGCAATATTGTGGGCTACCAAACCATTGAGCTTCTGGCCTTCCAACAGAATCTCTCCAGCGGTGGGCGCATAAACTCCTGTGACCAAATTGAAGACTGTGGTCTTTCCGGCACCATTGGGCCCAATGAGACCAATCAAACCACCCGATCCCATCGTCAGAGAGAAATCATTCAAGGCCACAAGGCCACCAAAGCGCACCGTGAGGCCCTTTATGGTGAGCAGGCTGGCTTCACTTTTGGAATTCACGCTTTCCTCCACTCACCCATCATGACGCCGCTCGTGTGGTGGCCGCCGTCTCGCCACGGCGAGAAAAGAGACGTTCCAGTGCGCCGATGAGACCCTTCGGATTCACGATCATGAGCACGATCACCACAGCCGCAAAAATCAACATTCGGTTTTGGGCAATAACTT
>JANQPW010000590.1 GCA_028285285.1 Silvanigrellales bacterium | reverse complement strand
TCATGAGAAGCCCTGATGGAGTGGGAGGCAGGTCTTTACAAGAGCTTTCCGAACTCCATGCCTACCTTCTGGAGTCTGTTGACCCTGCAACTCCGCGTTCTATTCATCATGCCGAAAGCACTGAAAAAGCCGGTGCAGCAAAAAACCCCATGCTCACCATTCCTCTTGTTCGGCGTTTGATGGTGTTTTCCGGGGTGTGTCTCGTCGCACTGATCGCGTTGAGTCTCTCCACTCACGTGAATGGAGACCCAAAGAACTTCAATCTGTTCGCAAGTAGCGGCTGGCCCCTTCTCCTGAACCAGCTCTTTCTGCTGAGCGCAGCTGGCCTCGGGGCTGCTTTTGCTGCACTCTTCAAAGCAAACTCATTCATTGAAAGTGGCGCATTCGATCCTCGGTATGAAACCTCTTACTGGATGCATGTTATTCTTGGCCTTGTTGCGGGAACAATTCTTGCCATGCTGATTCCCATCGAGCAAATCGAGATGATCACCCACGCGACAGCAGGTGATATGCACACCTCAACTCTCAACGGTTTTGGCAAACCACTGCTTGCTATCGCTGGCGGGTTCTCAGCAACCCTTGTCTACAAATCTCTCGTCAAGATCGTTGGGTTCCTCGAGACCCTCATTGACACCTTGGTGCCCACTCCGGGGCAAGCGCTGAGAAGAGCAAGAAACTCTGAGCGGAAGGAATTGGGATACCACCCTGGCATGACGGCCTCTGTTGCATCACCTCGGCCCTCAAACACACCTCCAAAGGCTCCTTCTCCAAAGCCGGCACCTCAGGCGATTGAGATTCAAAAAGGCAGTCGGTCTTCAGCTGGGCAGAGCCCCGGGGGCTTCGAGCTGGTCCTTCAGAGATTTGTGGAGCTAGGAGAAGGACGCCGCTCTGCGGTTTACAAAGACTCTCTAGGAATTCCGACGATTGGAATCGGCTGTAACCTTCAGTCGGGCAGTAACAAACTGCTGATTGAGTCTATGAACATCTCCGTAACCGAACTCCTCCAAGGTCAGCGAGAACTGACAGACACAGAAATCGAGCAGATCTTCGAGCACCAGATCGAAGAGTGCAGAGCTGGAGTGACCGAACTGTTTCAAAATTTTCACAATTTGGAGCCCGCACGACAGATCGTTCTCTTGGATATGTTTTTCAACTTAGGGCAAAATAGATTGTCGCGTTTCAGAAAATTTAGAAAGGCTGTTGAGGCATACGAATTTGAGACAGCAGGCTTGGAAATGCAGAACTCTCGATGGTACGAGCAAGTCGGCCAGCGAGGGCAGAGAAACGTTTACCTGATGACCCACGGAACGGCTCAAGGTGCCCCACACCTCTCAGAAGCACTCCTGAAAGAGTTCGAACAACTTGAGAATTCATCAAATCATCGTGCCGCTTAGTTCCAACTTTCTCACAGCTGTGGGTTATAAAACACCTGGCTAACATTTGAAGAACCAGAAATGTTACGGTACTTCCTGAAGATTTTTCTCGACGGGAGGAACCGATGCGACTGGTTGGTGTTTCGGCTAGACGAAAAGCTGGTATTCAGAGCTGGAATCATACTCAGATTCGGGAAGCTGCAACGCACTTCCACTCTGTGATCATGATTCGCTGCCTCAACTCAGACAATGCGAGTTTGAACCAGGCGAACTATGAAACTAAGGGGTTTCATATCAAAGCGAAGTCGTGCAATTTTGGGCCAATGAGAGAGTTCGTTACTGTTGATGAGAAGTTGAGCAAGCAAGCCTTCAAAAGTCAAGGGTGGAAGAAGCAGAAGAAATACCTCGAACATGCCCTTGCGGACAACGCCGGCAAAATCGGGCTCTCGATTCCGAAGTCGAGGGTGGATGAACTCCTCAAAATTGGAGTGATTGCCCTTGAAGCGAGTGCTCCGATTCCCGAGAAATTGAAGAAGTCATCAGACCACCCTCATCGAAAGACAGTTGCTTACCGAGCAACTTTCAATCTGAGTCCAGGTAAGGGCAAAATAGACCGCAGCATTAATGAGATCATCAAATACGTCTACTACCTCACGACCGACTCTGAAGAAAGTGACAATCCGAAAGCTCTCTACCGTGTCTATTACTCAACAAGCATTATGCACCCCAAGCGGGCAAAGCGACTCAAAGTACTCACGAACCCACCCGCAGCTGTTCACTACGAACGTCAGACTTCGTTGATTGCCGACGAACCCATCGGAGTTCAAGTAGGACGAAACTTTGCTCCAAGCGACAAGTATCTCAAGGCGGTCATAGCAGACTATGATCTCTTTGGAGTCTGGACACATTTCAAAGATGATTATCTGAAACACTACGCCCACACCCTACCTCTCACTGAATATCTAAAGAGGTTCAGACGATGTGTTCCGGGGCGTGATGCTATTTATTTCGATCGCAACATCCAAGACTTCAGCACCTACGAAGATCATGAAGTCGGGAACATCTCAGCCAATTTGTACAAAATCACTCGCTTTCTCAATCACATGGACCGTGAAAGAAGAGGGGTCGCCGTAGAAAGAAGGAATCTCGGAGGCGGAGACGCGGTTTTGGATCGTGATCGCC
>JANQPW010000548.1 GCA_028285285.1 Silvanigrellales bacterium | reverse complement strand
GCCTGCCAAGAGCGCACAACTTCCGGGCTGAGACGCCCTTGGGTGGTGAGAGTTCCGTCAATGTCTGAGGCCACGACACGGATTGGCTCTTTGCCAGAGCCCAGGGCGGTTGCAAGTTTGCTCAGAGCTTCCATAATGGCCTTTTCACCTTTGCGCGGGAGAGGTTGTTGAAACTTCAGGTTGCCCTCTTTATAACCCATGCAAGTCTGAAGCGGTCAAGCAGTGAAACGGGGCGAGTCGGTTTGCTTTGTTCGGAGTTTGGCTTTTGCGAGAAATGGAGCTTTGAATATGGAAATGGTTGACACGCGCGATTTTCGCAAAGGTCTGAAAATACTGCACAACGGAATGCCGTGGTCCATTGTGGACTTTTCCCACTACAACCCCGGCAAGGGGGCTTCCCTCACGCGCATTAAGATCCGCAATTTGAAAACAGGCCAGGTCATCGAACAAAACGTGAAAAGTGGAGACAAGCTCCCTAAGGCCGACCTCGATTATCGAAAAATGCAGTATTTGTACGCCGATGGGTCAGAGTTTCACTTCATGGATACAGAAAACTATGAACAGGTGGCCCTTTCTGAAGCAGAGGTGGGAGAGGCCAAGCTGTTCATTCGAGAAAACGATGAAATCAAGGGCCTCTTTTTTGAGGGTGCGGCTATTGCCATTGAAGTGGACACCTTCGCTGAACTTGAAGTGAAAGAAACCCAGCCGGGAATCAAGGGAGACACAGCACAGGGAGGCACCAAGCCGGCCACTCTGGAGACTGGCCTTGTGGTCACCGTTCCCCTTCACATCAATGAGGGTGATGTGTTGAAGATTGACACCCGTGACCACAACTATGTTGAGAAAGTCAACAAAAAGTGAAAGGTGGAGAGCATGATTGATCTCGACAAAGTGGAACGCTTAATGGCTCTCATGGAACAGTACGGTATGGACGTGGTTCAGGCAGAGTCGGGCCGCGAGCGTGTGTCGCTGGCCAAAAACGCCGCCGATGCCCATTTCTTTGTTGGTCATCCGGGAATGCCGGCCGCTGCACCCGGGCTGAACACTCCCGAGTCGGGTAGCCCTGTCGTTTCTGCACCGGAGCCAGCTGCATCTGCTGGAGCCACTGCTGCGCCTCAGGCCAGTCAGGCGGCTGTGGTCGATGGCTATGTGCAAAAATCGGAGCTGGTGGGAACCTTCTACCGAGCTCCCTCTCCTGATGTTGCTCCTTTTGTTGAGCTGGGGCAAAAGGTGCGTCGCGGCCAAACCCTTTGCATTGTGGAAGCCATGAAGATCATGAACGAAATTGAGGCCGAGGAGGCCGGAGAAGTCGTCGAGATTCTTGTGGAAAACGGCAAGCCTGTTGAGTTTGGAGCTCCCTTGTTTGTCATCAAGAAGGCTTAAGGTTTTGAGAGCTCTGCTCGCTTGCACCTGGCTCACAACATCTCTCTTCCACCCAACATGAGGTTGAAACAATCGTGAAGAAAATACTGGTGGCAAATCGGGGTGAGATTGCAGTGCGGGTGATCCGTGCCTGCCGTGAGTTGGGAATTCAAAGTGTGGCGGTCTACTCCGAGGCCGATCGCCACAGCCTCCACACCAAGCTTGCCGACGAAAGCGTTTGCATTGGTCAAGCCGCCAGCGTGAGTTCTTACTTGAGCGTGCCCTCGATTATGGCAGCTGCGGAGGTGTCGGGTGCAGATGCCATTCACCCCGGATATGGCTTCTTATCGGAGAACACCCATTTCGCGCGCGTGTGCCAAAAATGTGGTGTGACTTTTATTGGGCCAAGTGCGGAGCAAATGAAGCAGTTGGGAGAAAAGGTCGCAGCACGAGAAGTTGCACGCCGTGCTGGTTTGCCCTTTCTGCCGGGTG
>JANQPW010000522.1 GCA_028285285.1 Silvanigrellales bacterium | reverse complement strand
CCGCAGGGTCAAGAGAAGAGTTTGCTTTGGGATCGGTGACTTCAGAAGAGAAAATGTAGCTGAGCTCTCCCGCAACATCTCTCATGTGAAGCCCTGCTGCGCCGTCTTGAGCGTTGTCGGCACCCACGCCTCCGTCGAGCAGCAGAGAGCCCGAAAAGGTGGAGCTGTCGTATTGGGTGAGGATGATGCCGCCAGATCCGCCGCCTCCATCGCGAGTGCTGGCACCTGATGTGCCGCCGTTTCCACCACGGGCATCGAGGGTTCCGTTTCCGGAAAGTGTTGCGGCCACAACTTCAAGAGTGCCCCCGGCGCCACCGCCGCCCGACCCGTTGGTGCTGCCGTTGGAAGCTCCTGCGAGGCCTCTGGCTTCAACGGTTCCGAGAAGGCTGAGGGAGTCAGCGGCTTCCAATCGAATGAGTCCGCCACCATTTCCGCCGGCCAGGCTGTGGCCGCTGGAGCCACCGCCACTGCCCCACTTGGAGTCGCTTGGAAGGTACGGAACTCCGCCGCTCACTCCAATGGGGTCCGTGCCGGAGTTGCCGCCATGACCTGCGTGGCCTCCACCTGCCGCGGCGTAAGACGAATTGCTGGAAAAGGCCCCTGGGCCTCCTCCTGGCCCCTGACCATCAACGGCGTCGCCAACTCCTCCAGCGTGTCCTCGCCCGCTTGCAGACAGAGAGCCAGTGGCCTGTACGACGATGTCTTTTGCAGCGATCAGTGGGAAGTTCCCCACCAAAGAACCTGCAATGGTGAGGGTGCCCGCGATGTCGATGGTGCCGTTCCCGTTGACTGTGAGGGTTTCTCCTGCGGGAATGGTGACGTCACCACTGCCGGTCAAAAGGTAACCGTCAGCATAGGCTCCCGTGTTCACGGTGCAGGTGGCGTCGATGCCGCCTGCTTCTGCACACGATCCGGTATCGTTTGAGGCGTTGGTGGAAACTGTGTGGGTCACTCCCGCAGAAAGGAGCCCATCGCTGTTGACAGAGCAAACACGGGCGGAATAGTCGCTGCCTGATTGCAGAGCAGCGATCACGAGAGACTCCGACATGCCCAGTTCGCTTGACTCATATCGGGTGACACCAGTGGTGACACCGCAATCTGCCGGGGCTGTGCTTCCGGTTGCCAAAAGAAACACATGGCCAACCGTTGTTCCAGTTCCCTTTGTCCAGGTGAAAGACAAACGGGCTGCGGAAGAAGCGGTTGCGCCGAACGCAGTCACCTCCCCTGGGGGGTCATAGAGCGTTTTGAAGGTTCCCGTGGCGCTGTCACCCGAAGACACTTCAACAGGACTGTTCGTGTTGATGGCGCAAACGCGGAAACTGTAGTCAGTTCCCATGGTGAGAGAGTCA
Source organism: Silvanigrellales bacterium (assembly GCA_028285285.1). Lineage (GTDB taxonomy): Bacteria > Bdellovibrionota_B > Oligoflexia > Silvanigrellales > Silvanigrellaceae > JANQPW01. The sequence goes on along the minus strand of JANQPW010000522.1, from coordinate 2,816 downwards.
ACTGAAAAAGTGTTGGCACCCGCTGCCACCGTGGTTGCCACAGTGGAGCAATCGGCAGGTGCTGTGGTGCCTGCAGCCATGGCAACACGGTATCCGCCCGTTGCGGTGGCAGAAGCGGTGAAGCTCAGGTTCAGCTCGGTCTGTGTTCGTGAGTCTAGTGCAAGAGAAGTTGGATCTTGAGGCGGAGCGTCGAGCGTGTCAAAAGCAAGACTGGCTGTTTTGAATTTTGGAGTTTCTGCTGTGGCCACATCGCGGTTGAAAGTGCAAACGTGAAGCTTGTAGCTGCTGCTCGGCGTGATGCCGGAAAAGGTGTGACCCAGGTTGTTGGGGTCCACCAATGTTCCCGTAAGACACAGTGTGGCGTCACTGCTGGAGTTGCCCAAGGCCACCCGCATTTCAGCAGGGTTGGTTGAAAAGGCTGCCCAGGAAAACTGGGCGGAGTCATCTCCAATGAGCACTGGTGCAAGTGTGGCAACCTCTTCTGGCTCCCCATCGAGCGTTTGGAAAGTAACTTCAAGGCCATTCGTTGTTGGGGTGTCGGCCTCATTGTTGTGCCCACACAATCTCAAGTGGTACGCGGTGAAAGGCGTGAGCCCGCTGAGGGTGAATTGCCCGGCTGCGAGCTCGGCGGTCGTGAGAGCAGTGTCACAGGCGGTATCGCTGCTGGGGCTTGCCGCATCACTCAGAATGTGCCGCAGCGAGTCTTTTTCATCTGACTCAGAGTCTTGGCTGAAGGAAAAGCTCGCTGTTGTTTCTGCCACGGTGAGCTTAGCGAAGCTGGCTGGGTCTTCAGCGTATTCCGGCGGAGGCGGTGGGGGAGGGGGTGTTTCCTCCGAACTGGCTGTGCTCTCCTCCTCCGACGCGGTTTCGTTCGATGAAGAATCGGTTGATTCCGAGTCATTCGATGTGGAGTCGTTTGATGCCGACTCACTGGAGCTGCTTCCGTTTGTCGATGTTGAGTTGTTGTTCGCATTCTCCGAAGCACTCTCGGAGTCAGATTCTGAGGTGGAGCCGTCTTCGCCACCCTCAACCGGGGCGTCGGAGTTTCCACTCTCTCCCTCATCAAGTTGCTGCTCAATTGCGGCAGAAACACTTTCGGGCAGGTCGAGGTTTTCAAACAACGCTTCTTTGGATTCGTCGTCTAGTGTGTCGCTTGTTTCGGTGAAACCCACGAAACCCTCAACGAGCTGAGCTTCGGCCGCCGATGCGGTTGGGGAACCGGCGGCACCCGAAGTGCTCTCCAGGACGGTTTCTTCCAGAACCTCGCTGAGCTCGGCCTGGGCGTCGGCAGGGCTTGCTCCGAGGTCAATCAAAGCCTGAGACCTTGCTTCAAAGGCTGCGGACACGATTTCTGCTCCATCGGGCAGATCGGCTTTGACCACCTGTGTCAGCCCCGCTGTGAGAGCTTCCTTTGAGCCGTCTTGACCACTGCTCGCAATGTCTTTCAGAGCCTGTTCGAGAGCCGCCGCCGAGGCCTCAGGGTTTGATGCGGGCGACTTTTTAAGTGTGGCGCGAACAATGCCTTGGCCCACTCCCTTGAAGGCAGCAGACTTCTTTTCCTTCCCCGCTTGGGGTTGGAGTTTGTCGACGAGTTTGAGAAGGCGACCCACAAGCTCCTTGCGTGCCGCTGGGGGTTGTGCGCCGTTGGCACTGAGAGACTTGAAGATGTGGGCGCTGAGGTTTTCAGCTTCAGCTGCGTTGAGGTTCTTTTTTTCCTGCAGGGTCTTTTTCAGCTCAGGGCCCATGTCTTTCAAAACTGTTTCGATCTCCGCTGGGGAGAAGCCTGATGCGGCCAGCATTGCTACGGGAGCGGAATCTGTCGGTTTTTTGGGAATATCGGCCGCGGCGGTGGGGTCTTCCGTGGCCAATGTCTGACCAACGAGGCTTTGAGAGCCCTGCTCCGTACAGGCCCCGAGCACACCGAGAGCCGCCACCACTGTTGGAAACAGTGCGTGCAAAGGCCGACGCGAGTGCGTTTGTCTTCGCGCCGTTGCAAGAAAACTCTGAAAAGAGCTGACTTTTTCTTTTGGTGTTTTCATCTCATCCCCAATCCCGTCGTCAATCGACATCTCACTGCTTGTTCGCCAGACTTTGCCGATTCCTTAAGCCTTTTCCGGAAATGGCTGCGGGGAACCGTAATATTAAATGATTTTAGGGGTTTAAATTGAGGCTCAGCGGGTCTTTTCGAAGATGTGGAGGCGAAGTTCTTTCTCGAGATCCTTGAAGGCGCGGAGAGCACGCACACTGTTTCCTTGGTGATTGATGAGAGGTGAGTAGATGCCAATTCCCATGCGGCCAGGAACCACAGCAACAATGCCACCGCTCACACCACTTTTTGCCGGAACGCCAACAGTAAAGGCCCATTCTCCTGCAAAGTTGTAGAGCCCACAGGTGAACATGAGGGTGAGAATGTGCTTCACATATCTCTCTTGGATCACACGCTTTTTCGTGACAGGGTTCACCCCGCTGTTGGCCAGAGCTGCGCCCATGAGCGAAAGGTCTGTGCTGCACACCTTGTAGGAACACTGCTTGAAATAGAGGTCAACAGCCCCTTCCAGGTCGGCATCGATCATGTCGAAGTGGTGCATGAGGTGGGCAATGGCGAGGTTCCGGTGTCCGGTTGCCTTCTCAGAAAGGTACACGGCTTCGTCTATTTCCACATCGTGCCCGATGTAGTTCTTGAGCATCATCTCGATGCGCTTTTGGCCGCATTCAGTGTCACTGGCCTTCACCAAGCTGGTCATGGCAATGGCACCCGGGTTCACGAGGGGGTTCGATGGTTTTTTCGATTTGCGGTTGAGGCGAATGATCGAGTG
>JANQPW010000513.1 GCA_028285285.1 Silvanigrellales bacterium | reverse complement strand
AAGTTCACCTCACTTTGTTTCACGGCCGAGGGGGAACAGTTGGGCGCGGTGGCGGACCCACCTATCTCGCCATACTTTCACAGCCTCCCGGATCCATTCAAGGAAACTTGAGAATCACTGAGCAAGGGGAAGTGATTCAGGCTAAGTTCGGTATTCCGGGCATTGCCCTGCGTACTTTTGATCTCTATGTCGCAGCCACGCTGCAGGCCTCTTTGCTCACTGCGTCTCCACCAAAACCCGAATGGCGCCGCTCCATGCAGCGATTGGCCGAGCTCAGCGCCGTATCTTACCGAAAGATGGTGCGTCATAACGCAGATTTTTTGAAGTTCTTTGAGTGCGCCACTCCACAAGCGGAACTGGGTGGGCTCAACATTGGAAGCCGACCCCCTCGACGAAAGACTGAGTCTGCGCCAGTAACGGTAGACTCACTGAGGGCGATCCCATGGATCTTTTCCTGGACACAGACCCGACTCATGCTCCCCTCTTGGTTAGGCATTGGTGAAAGCTTAGAGAAACTGTTTCAGTCAGAGGAAAGTCAGGTTCTATTCGAGATGGCGGAGCACTGGCCTTTCTTTTCCTCAACCATTGAGTTGGTTGAAATGGTTCTGGCAAAAGCGCATCCGCCTGTCGCTTCCCTTTACCACCGAGAATTGGTTCCAGAGGAATTGCAACATGTGGGAAGTGAGCTCTTGGGTAAGCTCGAGCAAACCACCCAGAAAGTGATTGAGCTCAAGCGACAAAACGAACTGTTGGAGTCGAACCCCGTGTTGCTGAGGTCCATTCGGGTGCGAAACCCCTATGTGGATCCCCTCAACATATTGCAAATTGAGCTTTTGCGCAGAATCCGTGATGGAGATCGATCAGAAGGGGCGCTGGATGCATTTCGCATCACGGTCAATGGTATTGCTGCTGGCATGCGAAACACCGGTTAGGTGAGTTGGTTCAACCCGGAGGCCACGCCAGGGCACGACCTCCCAGCACATGGCAGTGCAGATAGTCGACGCTTTGGCCTCCATCGGCACCATTGTTGAAAACCAGGCGGTAGCCCGTTGCATCTAGCCCTTCTTGTTTGGCAACGCTTCGCGCGGCCAGCAAAACCTCTCCCAAGAGTTGGGCGTCTTCGTCTCCGGCCTCCATCACATTCACAATTTTCCTTTTGGGAATAACTAAGATGTGTGTGGGAGCCTGTGGACTGATGTCGTGGAAGGCCAGGCAGTGCTCATTCTCAAACACCTTTTTGCAGGGAATTTCGCCGCGGAGAATCTTCTCGAAAATGGTTTCATTGTTGCTCATCACTTTTTCCTCTCTTTGCTTGGTCTTTAGAGGAGATCGCCTCTAGGTGAGAAGATAGATGACGGCAACCAAAACTCCAAAAACCGCAGCAAACCAGATCAGCCCGCTGTGGGAAGAAACTGATTTCTTGCCCATGTTTCCTTCAACCAGAGCCTCTCCAAACCCCTCTTGGCTTGCGCTCTTGGGTTGGTCAGCAGTCTTTTCTGTTCGAGACGATGGTTCTGACGGAGACACTTTCTCCTTTTTTCCGGCTTGAGGGTCATACTCTTCCTCGAGCATCACCCCTGTTTCTCCTTCGGGAGGGGGCAGCTGAATGCCATCATCGGCTGCAGGAGCCCGCTGCAGTGGACTGACGCCGATCAAAACCAGGCAGACACACCACGCAGACGGGGGCAGCACGCTGGCAATTGTTCTCTTCATATCAGACTCCAGCTGAAATTCATTGGCTACGCCTCAACCTTCTTTGTTTTCCGATAGGTTCTCAGTTTATGTTAATTCATTCAACCATGTGTGGCCAAACATGCGTTGTGAGTTCATGCCACATCTCTGCATCTTGGGCTCCTGCAGGGCTCAAATTGCGAACGATCAGCCGGAGGTCGATTGCTGGGTTCTTTGACTCCTGTGGAAGGGGTAGCAGGGGTGAAAGAAGGCAGACTCGTTCTTCCAAAGTTCGGACAGCAGGAGTGTGCGTGTTGGATCTGCTGGCAAAGAGCCGCACTTCGGTCGTGAGGAGCGCCTTTGCCGCTTTTCGTTTCTGGAGAGACTCGAAAAACTGTAGTGCGGTGAATCTCCCATCTCGACTTTGAGGGAGAGCATCAACTTCCTTTAAACTGAGAGTGAGGGCATTGCGCTCAAACCCCTCCACGAGTGCTTCGAATCCATAGGCAAAGCTCCCGAATTTAAGCCAAAGATCGGCTTCTGTGAAGTTGTCATTTCTCACTTGAAGCGTCCTGATCGAAGTATGCTGACCACAAGCCACAAACCCACAAGCCCAGCAGCTCCGAAGCCAACGAGGCCGAGGCTTGCCAAAGAATCAAAAAAGGCTCCTTTTTGGCCAAACGTGACGATACTGCTTCCGATGACCAATGCACCGAGGAGAAGGGCCAGACTCAGGCGGTTTGATGCACGATCGACTTCACGGGAAAGAAAAGAGAGTTGCTCTGAGGCGATCTGAAGGGACATTTCTCCTGACTGAAAGCGTTTCGTCACGAGACGGAGTGTGTAAGGCAGCTCTCTGAGCAGCGCCTGACTGTCTCGAAGAAGAAAGACCGACTCATCTTTCAGCCAGCCGGAGCTGAAGGCATGTGCCTTGATGCGGCTTGCGTATTCAGAAGCAACCTCCAAGATTTCAAAATCAGGATCAAGGTGTTTTCCAAAGGTTTCGAGCGCCACAAGAGCTCGAAAAAAGAGGACGAGCTCACGCGAAACGGGTGCTTCATAAGACGCCGAAACACGGGCGACAGACATGAGCAACTGGCCGATCTGAAGGTCACGGAATCGTCGAGACAGCACCGCCTCGACGATCTCTTCAATCTCTCGTTCGAGCGGACCACGGTCAAGCGAGTAGGCGTTTTCGGTGAGGTCCACAAAGAGGCGTGAAAAGCTCTCGAGGTCTTCTTGAACCAGTGCATGAAACATCAGGGTGAGAGTTTCACGGGTTTCTCGGGAAAGACGGGCTGTCAGACCAAAGTCGAGAATAGCAAGCTTTCCCGACTTCATGAGAATAAAGTTTCCAGGGTGAAGATCGCCGTGAAAAACTCCGAACTTAAATGTCATGTCCATAAAGGCACTGACACCGGTTTTGACCAGATCGGTGTGTGATTTGTTTTCTGTCAAACCTGTGAGCTTGTCACCATCTATGGCCTCAAGGCAAAGCACACGCCGCGTTGAGTGCTCTCGGTAGACTTTGGGAATGTGGATCTTAGGATGACCCACAAAGAAGTGACCCATGCGTTCTGTGTTGGCGGCCTCGCGGAAAAAGTCGAGTTCTGCAGTGAGGGAGCGGCGGAGCTCTTCGATCACGACTTTTGGTCGCAGCATCTGAATGTCTGGCACAAGCGATTCGATGATGCTGGACAGTCCCGAGAGAATGGAAAGATCTGCACGGATCAGTTTTTCAATGTTGGGTCGCTGAACCTTCAAGACCACTCGCTCGCCCGTAGAAAGAGTGGCGAAGTGAACCTGGCCAATGCTGGCAGCGCCAATGGCTTTTTCGTCAATACTTGAGAAGATCTGCTCTTCTCGACCGTCAAACTCTTCTGCGAGGATCTCTTTCAACGTGTCAAAGTCAAAGGGAGTGGCGTTGTCTTGCAGCCGCGACAGCTCGTCAATGTAGGCCTTCGGCAAGAGGTCTTCTCTTGAGGCCAGCAGTTGGCCAAGCTTAACAAAAGTTGGGCCCAGTGCATCAAAAGCGAGACGGAGACGCTGAGGGCCTGAAACCTCTTCCGCTTCGCCACTCGTCTCTGTCGATGCCGTATCGGGCTTGATGAGTTCGGCAAGCTCAGTTGTCTGGATCTCTTTCGTAAACCCGAATCGAGCCAAGGTGTTGATGATCTGCGTCAATCGGCTCACATTGCGCATTTTTTGAAGCAGATTTGTGGCCATACATTCAATTCTCCGATGTCAGAGGATGAGATCCACTGGAGGCCCAGGAGGGTATACCATTCCTTTCAATCAGTTGCGACTAACGGTGTCACACGGGGCCAGAGGGTGGCTCCGATGGCAGACCTCGATGGTCAGGCGGGGGAGCGCTCACTGTGAGCACTTTTTTGAGTTGCTCCGCAAGGAGAGTGACCCCCTGACCCTTCGTCACAAAGCTGTTGAATCCGTGTTCGAGGCTGTGCCGCCCTCCTTCGTCATACTCGTAGGCCGAAAATGCCACTATTGGAGTGCGGCTGTTGTGCTTTCTCATTTGCCGAAGAGTTTCAAAACCATCGCGGTGGGGCATGTGGAGGTCGAGGATCACAACGTCAAAAGGGTGTGCCTGAAAGAGACTCACTGCTTCGACACCGTCTGCAGCTGTGGTCACGACTGCTCCGTAGGCACCAAAAAACGAGCGGAGAATTAGGCGAATGTCTGGCGTGTCGTCGACCGCCAAAATCCTAATTCCCTTCAAATCCATGAAATTCCTCAGATTCACCATGAAGAAACACGCGATTTTTTAGTCTCGAGAGAACCCTCCCAGTTAACCACGGTCTGGGTTCACGGGCAAGAGGGAGAGACGAGCGCAATGAGGGGTGAGGATAGCTCTCTTTAGGCTCCGAGCACTTTCTTCACAGCAGCAAGAAGTTTGTCTGGCGCGAAGGGCTTCACAATCCACGCCATGATTCCGATTTCCTTGCCTTCTTTTGCCACATCAGCACTGGCTTCAGTTGTGAGCATGAAGATAGGCGTGTCTTTCAATGCGTCGTCGCCTTTGATGGCCCGGCACATTTCCAGTCCATTCATGTTCGGCATATTCAAGTCGGAAATCACCAAGTCAGGTTTCTCCGCCTTGGCCTTTTCCAACCCAATAACACCGTCTTCTGCTTCCACAATGGTGAAGCCAGCCTTTCCAAGTGCAAACTTGGCAAGGTTCCGGACGGTCATGGCGTCATCGACGACAAGAATTTTCTTAGACATTGCGAACCCCTCTTCCAAAAATCGAGCCATCGTTTCCTTACGAACGAGGCGTTGTTTCCCAGGCGGCCTCCCTGCTTCCGCGCAAGTGGGCCGCACAACACGATGGCTTATCGTCGGAGCTGCAGGAGACTTAAGAGAAAAGTTTTTCTCCAATATGAGTCGTGGTGGAAGGGCGTGACGCGGGTCACAAATAGTCTTTAGCCTCTCGGAGCCTCTCGGGAAAGAGTCGGAGCTGCTTCAAGGCGCTGTCGATGAGAGTTTCGTCGGCCTGAGGAAACAGTTCTCGCAGCTTGAACTCGACTTCGGCCTGCCTTTGCTTTCGGCGGCTGAGGCCAGCTGGGAAAACCCCCTTGGATGCCTCATGGGATGAGGGGCTGGCGATGCGCTGGTAGAGTTGTGGTAGCGAGGTTGTGCTGAAGATCTCTTGCGCCAGGGTGTTGTTCTGTTCTGCAGCAGGGGTATCTGTTTCGAGCCACACCATCAAATGAAGGCGATCGAGGAGCGGGCCACTGACTTTGTTGAGATATTTGCGCACGCGGCTCGGGCCACATATGCAGCGCTCATGGGTGGAAAAGTGATGACCGCAGGGGCAGGGGTTCATTGTGGCCAACAACTGGAAGTCAGCTGGATAACAAATGTGACCCTCAGCTCGACTCAGAAAAACACGTCCGTTGTCGAGGGGCTGTCTCAGAGATTCGAGCACGTGGGTGGAAAACTCTGCCCACTCATCAAGGAGCAATACACCCGTGTGGGCCCAGCTCAACTCTCCTGCTTGAAGTCGCCCTCCTCCCGTGAACGCTTGGAGCGTTGAGGACGTGTGTGGTCGCCGGGTCGGTCTTTGGTTTTTGGGCTCCTGACCCGCAAGAAGGGCCCACTCAATGGCTTCTGGAAGGCTGGGAGGAAACTGGTGCCGGGATAT
>JANQPW010000453.1 GCA_028285285.1 Silvanigrellales bacterium | reverse complement strand
ACCGACCATCGGGGGAAATTCCTGCGCCAGAGAAAAAAGGCTTTTTGAGCCCGGGGTCGACCTCTGCGGCTGTTAGGGTACGCAGCACAGAAAAGGGATCCGGTTCCACGATTTGAACCTCGTCAGCCGCTGTCACTATGAGCATCAGACGATCGCCGGCCAACACCACGTTCATGCTCACCAACGGACCAAGGTCGAGCTGACCTCGGGCTTCTGACTTTTTTGTTTGAGTGTTGAAGACCTCCCACTGTGTGCGGCACTGTTGGGGTGTGAGTGAGGCGACATCTTCATAGCCCCACGTGGGTGCTCCCACTGAAGCCAGGGCACAGGTGTTTGTCTGACGTAAAAGAAACAGAAACCGTTTGTCTGGGCTGAGTTGCAAGGCAACTGGGGGTGGATTATCGGTTGTGTTACTCCCCTCAAACCAGCCAATCACCTCACCTTTGTCGGGATCCAATTGAATCGGCGCTTGCCCCTGAGAGGAAAGGAAGAGCTCCCGACCATCTCTGCTGAAGGTCGCGGCGGGGGGGAGTTGGCCAACACGAGCCACAGAGCGCCTTGGCATCGGGCGGACCCATTGGAGCTTTTGGGTGGGCATGTCCCACAGGGCCAGCTCTTGGGTGCTGCTCATGGTCAACACTCGTTGCATCGAATCTCGAGGCACAATGATGCGTGTGACGGTGTTGCTGTGCGCGAAAAGTCCGCCAACCCGATGCAGCTTCATCTTCAGATGGGGTGAGCGGGCTGGGCGCGCAAAATGAATGTGATGCACACGGAGTTCAAAAAGGTCGGCGGCACGAGGAAGTGTTCCTTCAACCTCCGCATCAAGGGTCTTTTCAGACTCAGGCTTTGGTGAGCTGGCTTCTTCTTGCAGCTCATCGAGATCTTCAACCTCACAGCTCAAACCCACCCACAAGGGGTCTGCCTCTTGTGTCCGTGTTTGGTTGAGGACATCCAAACACAGTTGAGAAGCCTCGCGCAGTCGGAAGAAAAAGCGAGACAACGCCTGGGGGTGTTCATAGCCCACCACGGCCTGAGGTTCGGCGGACTCCACCCGCAATTTCTCTTCAGGCTCAATGTAAACGAGCACTCGCGGAGTGGATCGAAGGGCCAGCGCGCCACGGCCAAGCTGCTTTGGGCTCCCGCAGTCAAAGCCCAGAAAGCGTTGTTGGTAGGCCACCCTCATTCGTTCCTGAATGCGGGTGCACTCTTGTTGCCAGTTGCGTTGGGCTATCATTTGAGAAGTGGAGAAGTTACCCACGGCAAGGGGAGCGTGGAGCCATACACCATTTTCTTCGGGACTTCTGTCGAAAACGTCAGCGGTGTTTGTGGACGGCGGACGCACACAGGCGGACCCCGTGCCAACGAGCAGAGCCAGCAACAGCGAGGCTCGTGGCCTCGTTCGAGGCCATTTCTTCACGGAAGAGACTCAAGCTTGCGGAACACGTCGATCAAGTCACGCTTCTCTGTCTCGGAAAAATCACCAGCTGGGGGCATTACCCCTGCACCACTCATCATGA
>JANQPW010000445.1 GCA_028285285.1 Silvanigrellales bacterium | reverse complement strand
CACTTTCCACAACACCCACGACAACCCCCTGAAGCCGAAACTCAGGCCGCGCCCAGTCACTCTGAAATTGCTCCGAACGCAACAGACGCTCAGCTGTGTTACGGTTCATCAAGAACATGGGCTGAATCTGCGGAAAAGCAGGAGGGTTTCGAAAAGAAACAGCGTGCAGGCTTTCCCCACTCGGCTTCTCTCGTTGTGCGTTGGCCACGGCAAACGTGGCTGTCACAAAGCCGTTAGGAACTGGCAGAGCCCGCAGCAAGGCTTTCACAGTGCCAGCCACCCGCCCTTTGTAGGGCTCCACCAAACCACGAGATGTCTGCAAAATGAGCTTTCTCTGCGTCGACAAAAGTTTCGAATACGTCTTGTGTTCTTCGCTCCCCTTCTCGGGAATGTGGGACTCGTCACCGAGAACGAGAAGGTCGGTCACGCGTCTCACTTCCGGGTGCCCGGGAAGCAAAGACTCTTCGGGCAAAGGCTGATTGATGTGCTCTCGCTGCAACAGTGCAGCCATCAGTATCCGCTTACCAAAACCCTCGAAGATCATGTCTTCGCCATACTGGTTTTTCCACCAATTGTTTCCTTTTCGTTCCCGAGGCTGAATATATCGATGCAGAAAGGCCACAGTTTCTTGAACTTCAAAGTCTGCCGCCACGGCCATGAAACGAAGGGCACGTGACAAGATCTCAACACCCTCAACATCAAGCAGCACAGCATTGCCTTGATGTTGAGCGCTCACCAAACTTTCATTGTTCAAAAGCACCGCAAACAAAGCCGTGGAAGCCGCAGCTGAACTGCTCCCAGAGAAACACGAGAGGTCAAGTTGCAAAGAAACATCAGTAGTTTCCTGTGCCTCTTTCATTTCCTGCGCGCGAATGTGCAGCGACTCCGAGAGCCAGCCTAGGGTCGACGCCCAATTGAAGCCATTGCCCTGGCTGGTCTGGCACAGCCGCCAAACTGACGAGTTTTTTTGACGCCCCAGTGCAGATTCTGCAGCCAGGCTTCCCACTGCCAGCAGCGACAACAGGAAGAAGCTGAGGGCAAGGCTCCACCTGTGCCTTCTGTGAACACTTTTATGAAACATTTGCTGTTCTCCTCAAATAAATCGAATTTATCAAGCTTTTCAATGTTTTTCATAGCAAAAAGACCGCACAAAATCGAACCGACATGGGTGTCGCAAATTTCGGAGACGGCGTCAAAAGCACCGACTCATGCGGCAAGACTTCAATACCGAAACTCTCAGAGGGCTGAGCCACGATGTTACGCTAGTAGCGTCCAAGGGGTTCGCACGCTTTGCCTGTGCCCTGTCAAGGAGGAGCTCAAGTGATCAAAAAGACTGCAACTTCAACACTTTCCGCCCTCATGGCGGTGGCCCTCGTGCCTCTCAGCAGCTCCTGCGGCAACGCTTGGATAGCAACCTCTGAACGCGAGAACACCCTGGCAGCACTCATGTCAAAAGCCGACTATGACTACGATAAATCCAAATTCGCGAGTGCCAGCTCCGGATACACAAAAGTTCTTGAGAAAGACCCCACTCTGACCGACGCCACAGTGAAGCTTTCCTATTCCATAAACGGCGAAGCAGGGCTCAGCATTCTCGACTTCGTGTCGAAGTTTCTTGTGGCCGACTCAGAAGACTCGTCAACGCAACTCGCCGACAGCAGTGA
>JANQPW010000409.1 GCA_028285285.1 Silvanigrellales bacterium | reverse complement strand
ATTCCCAAGTTGGAGTGTTTCGAACTCTTCACTTTCCCCAAAGCGTCGGAAAACACTCCGGCCGTGACGGCTTTCGGTGTGAGCTGGGTGAGGCCGTTCGCATTCCCCTGGCTGAGCTGGGCCTGGGCCTCTGAAAACGGAATGCGACCAGTGTAGGCACAGAATCCATCGCCTCCCTCGTTGAGGCGGAGAGGAAATGGAATGAAGTGTGTTTCGTTCCCTTGGGAATCTTTCACAAACACGTTCTTCTGTTGGGAAAGAGTCCCCATTTTGCAACTCACCATAGATGTTGCCAACAGCGGCACTGCAAGAGTGCTCAAAATTTGCCAGGGCTGTTTCATCGCTTCTTTCCTCTGCATTGCCTTTTTTTCTCGCTGCTCGTCATTTGCGCATATCGGCAGATCTGCGCAAACTTCACCGTGGGGAAACTCTTGCCCCGCGGAGCATTGACAGTTGGATTTGCCCCAAACTCTGATGGGCGCGGAGGGCCGCTGAGGAGTTCGTGATGTTCACGCACTCCTGCGCAGTGCTCACGGTTGACGACCACACGAGGGCATACGGTGTGAGCACTTGAAGCCCGCTCTGTTGGAGTGATTCCAGCTTGGCGTCGGGTGTGTGAAGCCACACACAGGCCCACCCTGATTCTGTCGAGACAGGGCTCTGTGGCTCCGCGGTTGGCTGAAGGTGATCACGGGCCGCCAGCAGCTGTGTGGTGCAGCTGCGCAAACCTTGGCATGAACTGAGCACCTGGCGGTGGGCCAGGTGAAGGAGATCTTGAGCCTGAGTGAGGGGTTCTGCAGAGAGCTCCGGAGGAGCCTTTCCTTCGGCAGGGGGTGTTGTCCCCGTTTGGCTTGTGGGCTGCGGCGAGCTTTGTGGGTTCGCCTTTGCATCGCCCTGTTGTTTTGCCGTGGGGCTGGCCGCTTTTTCCTCGCGCTCGGAAAAGCCGACGGAACCCAAACGGGGCCCACACCCCACCAGTGCTGGCAAAACAAGGCTAACACACAGGGCTTTGAAGGCATTGTGGCTGGGGTAAACGTTGTGCGACACCATGGTTCAGTTCCTTTGATGGAGCGCTGCGACAAGAGCGGCCCTGTGGTATCGGCTCGAGTGGGTTGAAGATTGAGTGATTTTTGCAAAAGAAATCTTATCTCATTTTTATGAGTGAGAGCTGTTACTTATGGCTGAAGTTTTGTGGGCCCTTAGGTTTGAATTCAAGCCAGCCGATGAGAAGTCTCTTCTCAAATTTGAATGATGGGACAGTGTGCATGAGCGCCTTTCACAGAGCAATCTTGTTCCTTCACATTGCGGTGATGGCTGCGTCTTGCGTGAGATCGCCTTCTCCAGATGTGATCCAGCTGGCCACAGAGTGGTCAGGGTCTGCCGCATCGGAAGCGACTTTGGCCTCTGAAGCAGCCCTTGGCCAAAAGCACATCTTTGGTGGGTTAAGCGAACAAGAATCTTGCGCTGATCCTTTGAGTCGGTCGGTGGCTCGCATCTCTTTCTTTCCCGAAGCAGGCTCTGCCGACACGGCCATTGCGTGCACGGGAAGTGTCATCAGCTCCCATGCGGTCCTCACCGCAGCACACTGTGGAGGAACCACCACCTACAGCGGCCGGGGTGAGTTCATTGTGCAATGCGGGTGCAGCGAAGACACGACTCGCACAACCTTGTTTGAAGCCATGCGCAGCGACTCACAAACGGCTGCACAGGGTCGGGGAGATGTCGCTCTGCTGCGCTTTGAGGGCGGGCTGCCGGGCTCATGTGAGCCTCTGCTTCTCGCCGACGTTCGGGGAGTTGGCACAGGAACAAACACAGGAGTTGCTGGCGAACCTGTTGCTCTTGCCGGCTTTGGCAGCCAGCCCAATGGGGTTGCCCCAGGCCGGCTGAGTTTGGCCCAGGCGAAGCTGCGCTCAGAGAGCCACAGCAGTTTTCATGGGGCTCTGGGCCTGCTCACAAATCTGTTGGCATTGGACCAGGTCACGGATCCAGCCCCTATGGGCACGTGCACGGGAGACAGTGGTGGTCCCTACCTCCAGAGGGCAGCCGATGGTCGCGCGGTTCAGGTGGGTGTTCACTTTTCTTTTGACCAAGCAGCCTCTGCTGGTGCCGGAACAACACCCTTAGATGGAACCTGTCCAGAGGGCGTGATCATGGTGGGCCACCCCATAGCTGAGGTGAGGCGCTGGCTCGACAGCCTGAGGGTGCCTTATCTCAGAGGCCTGGCCGCGTCGCCCGCAGATCAGGGTGAGCCCGCCAATGGCGATCCCAACGCGGCGGCGATGCCTTCCCCAGGCGGCACACAGAGCTGTGAGCTGAGGGCTTTTACCGAAACAGGATCACTCGACAGCATTTGGTCTTTGGGGCGTAGCCCCAGTGCGGAAGCCTGCGCTCATCAGTGCAGTGTTGCGGCAGGAGCGTTTCTTGCCCTTTCACCACAGAACCGTTGCTTCTGGGGGGGGGAGGCCGTGTCGGAAGCCCTGGTGTCTCCTCCTGAGCTCTCCCTCTGCCAACAGAACAGTTCAAGTGAGCTCTTGCGACTTCGCTTTTTTGGCAGTGCCGCTCCCTGTCAGGTGGAACTGCAGCGGGGGAGCTGCGGAGCCCAGCCCCCTTCCTTTCCAGCCTTTTCAGGCAGTGCTCAACATGTGGTCTGTGCTGAGCAAGGCGTTGCGGCTCAGGCCCACACGAGTTGTGTTTGGATCCACGACAGTTCAAGTGGAACTCTCTCTTGGAGGGTGTCCGACGATGCACCAACCCAAGAGTCGTGTCTTCAGTTCTGTGGGCAACAAGATTTGGGCTCTGCAGACACTTTGGGAGAGGAACATTGTGTGTTTCGCATGAGGTCCCTCTCCAACTGAGTAAAAACTGGTGCTCTCACTTTCACCTCAAAACAGGAGTCACCTGTTCTCCTTCTGAACAAACAA
>JANQPW010000050.1 GCA_028285285.1 Silvanigrellales bacterium | reverse complement strand
GTGCTCCCCTCGAGATCGCCGATTTTGACCTCGTAGGCCCGGGGCCCACAGAGCTCATCAAGTGCTTTCTCTTCACCATCACTGCGCTCAGGAGTGGCTGTGAGTCCGAGTCGATACGGGGCCAGGCTGCCCTGTGCAGAAAACCGATAGAGTTGGCCAGGGAGGTGATGGCATTCGTCAAAGACGGCGAATCCAAACTGGTTGCCGCGAAAGGCCACATGGCGAATGGCAGAGTCATAGGTGATCACTGTGAGGGAGCGGGGGTCATTGACTCCACCACCAACAACTCCCACTTCGGTCAGAAAGTGCTTTTCAAGCACATTCTTCCATTGTTCCACGAGGTCTAAGGTGGGAACGTGAACGAGTGTGGGGCGGTTGACTTCCGATATGGCTAAAACAGCTAAGATGGTTTTTCCTGCCCCGGTGGGCAAAACCACATGACCCATTCCTCCCTGAGCTTTCCAGGCTGCAAGGGCCTTTTTTTGATGATCGCGGGGCACAATGCCCTGATGAAGAGAAAAGGCGGTTGGTTTGTAATTTCGTGCTGCGTCAACATGCTCAAGACCGTGCTCTTTGAAAAACTCAACCAAATTCCGATAGGCTGATCCGAGAGCGCGATAACAGAGAGAACGCTCATCCCAGATCACATCGGAGCACGTTTCAAGCGCTGGGTGGCGTTCACCCTGGTGCTTCACAACGATGGAGCCTTGCTCAAAGATCAGTTTGAGGAGAGACATTTTTGCTGAGGCTAGGCAAGGAGGTCGGGAAAAGCAGCTTCGTTTCCGGCCGCGATGTTTCCAACAGCATTGGGAACACCTTCTTCGGTGGTGAGTGGCCAAACGAAGGCGCCATCGCTTTCCGATCGGAGGTCGGCCACGGCGGTCACAGAGTCGAGATTGATGGGTCCATAGACATGAGGGTAAATGGCCCCAGACTCTGTGCAGTCGTCTTGAATGCGTGATTCCAGCCGATCGGTCGCGATCTGAAGCATCACCAGATCATCACGCCCTCTGTAGAGAGTGTTGGCAACTCCCAAAACCTGCTCACGCCAGGCGCAGTGAAGAAAACCCTCTGCTTGAAGAGATGGGTGGGTGTACTTGCCCTCCGCCTTGGCTTTTTCCCACGCGGTGCGAGTTGTGATGTGAAAGACTGCATCCATTGCTGTTTACCCCTCGGTCGAACTCGTTGGGTCGCATTTTGCCAGAGCGACACCCTGAGACTATTCTGTTGCGGAGGTTCGGGCAAGCCGACTCTTCCTTGACTGCTGACAATTCTCAATTTGAAGCGAACACTGCTTGCCACCGCCTTGACAAAGAATCCAGTGGTGAACCAGCGGCTTTGCCTTGTCAACCGAGCGCGAGGAAATGTCTCGTCTGACTTTTCAGGCGCTCAATTGGTGGTCAAATATATCTATAATTTCAAAAAAATATGGGCATGACCGATCTCGTACAAGAATGTACACATTGAGAACAGGAACATGCCCAAATGTTTGACTGATATTGGTGTTGGGGTGTGCCCACACCTGCTTTGGGGATGAACTCCCCGTTTCATCAGTCTTTCAACTGCTTCTTCAGGAAGGAACGAGCAGAAGCAAGGTTGCGCTTGTGACGGAACACCAAATCAAGGGTGTTGTCTTTGCCATCTACGGCGCGGTACATGTATTTCCACTCGCCGTTAACCTTCACGTAGCTCTCTTCCACATTCCAGTTGATGGCGTTCAATCGTCTGCGAGCTTTGCGACCCACAACATCTCCAAATTTCTGAACCCATTCGTAAACAGTCTTGTGAGAGACTTCCATGCCGTGGTTCAGTAATTTTGAAGACACTGCACGGTATGTGAGGCCTTCTTTTTGGTACCAACGAACAGCTGTTTCAATAGCTGGCCAGGGGTAACGATGTTGTTTGTCTAATCTTTCTGTCATCTTACAACTCCCAAGTTGAACTTGTTTAGAAACAACTACTAAACATAGTGAGGAATTGTCAAAATGCAAACAAATTTTTTTTAGGGGTTGGATATCAGTGAGCTGACCCCGACCAAGAAGCTGCTTTGCACAAAGAAGCCGGTGAGTTGGCCTTCAAGGGATACTTCATAAACGGTTCCGCTCACCGAGTTGCCAAAGAGCAGGCTCGAAGGGGTTCTCCCCGTTAAACCCCTGGGTGTGGGGCCGAGAACGGCTGCGTCTGAGAACACCACAGCGGGGTTTGCGAGGGTGACTCCATCAAAGTCATAGGACACGATCTTCGGAGCTGTGGCATTTGAGTAGAGCACATAGATCTTGCCATTGGGCATCTGATGGGCATGGATGGGAATATCTCCCGTGGTTGTTGGAAGACCGGCCGCACCATAGTCATGGGTCGTTAGACAGGTGGGGTTGGAATCGAGGCTGGTGAGAATGTTGAGGTGAAACCCTCCATCACCCGTTGAATTGATCATCAAAAAGCGAGTGTCACCTGAAGTGACTGTTGCAATTGAAGAAACCGTGGCTGTTTTGCAGCCCAGGCCGGTGGTTCCAAGGCTGGGAATCCAGGGTCCGGTCCCTCCTGCTCCACTGATGCGGCTGGGCACGGTTTGTCCCAGAATAAGACGCTCAACCCCCTGGGTTGTGTGGATGAGAATGTTGTTTTCAATGGTGTCGCCGAGCATGGAAAAGGTGTTGAGTGCCGTCAAATTGGTGTTGTCGAGAAACCAATAAGGGGCTTCGATTGCAGCCGTTTTTGAGTTGACCTTTGTGAGGAACTCTCCGGCGGCGTCGGTTTGTTGATCGAGAAGGGCAATGAGAGAGCCATCCGCAGTGAGTGTGAGAGCCGTGATCCCACCCTGTTGAAGGTAGGGCTGAAAGTCGAGCACAGAGGTGCTGGCTCCTCCGGAGTCGAACTTCGAGATCACTCTTTGAGTGGCACTTGCCGCCCAAAAGCCTTTTGGTCCGGTGTCTGCGGCTACCGGAGTTGTTTCGGCCGGTGTTTCTGTTTCCGCTGGAGTTTCTTCCACCGGTGTTTCAGCGCTTGTGTCACTTCCTCCGTCGTCAGAGCTTTCGTCACCGCATGCGGCTAACAAACAAAGGGCAGAGAGAAACGTCGCTGTTGCGGTGAAAACCTGTTTATGCACGGAAAAGCTCATGCTTTGGAGACCTCGCACTCATCTTCAGAGGAGATATCGGCCACTTTTGAGGGAATTTTTAAACTTGGTCGGTAAAGATTGCCTTCCAACAGGAGCTTCTTTGGCTTTAGCACCTTGGTTTGGATATAAGTGTATTATATTATTTAACTTTTTTGTTCACTAAACTGTCCCTCATTTCAGGGTCGGTCACATAAACATACCCTCGGCCCCGAACACTCAGAATAAATTCGGGTGCTTTTTCATTTTTCTCAGCCACTCGCCGGAGTTTGCTCACAAACACGTCAACTGTGCGGGTTTCCGTGTTGGGTTGGTACTCCCAAACGTCTTTGAGGAGCTGGTTGCGGCTCAGCACGGTGTTTTCATGGCGTGAAAAAACGGTGAGCAGGCTCGCTTCTGTGGGGCTCAGTTTGGTGGAGATGTCATTCGGTCCTTCAAAAATGAGGCTTTTGGGAAAGAAGGTTCCTGAAGCAAAGGCCAGGGGGGTATCGGATGTGGGTCCATGCAGTTGCTCTTTGAGCCAGGTGCTGCGTTTGAGAAGGCCATGCAAGCGGAGAATGAGTTCGGGCAAACTGAAGGGCTTTGTTACGTAGTCGTCTGCGCCGAGCGCCAGCGCCCGCACCTTGTCCATCTCAAAACTCTTCGCGCTCAAAACCAAGATAGGGAGACGGTCAGCTTGATTTCGGGTTTGCTCCAAAATTGAAAAACCGTCCACCTCAGGAAGCATAAGGTCGAGCACAATCACATTGAGTTTTGTGAGGTTTTCATTGATGTAGTCCAGTGCCTCTTGGCCATTCGTCTTCCAAACGACCTCAAAACCTTCTCTTTTGAAATTGAAGGAGAGACCCTCGCCAATGGACTCTTCATCTTCAACGAGAAGGAGAGTTGGTTTTGAAGCGGACATGAAATGTTGTTCCCTTTCCCGTTCCTTTGCTTGATGCCGTTAGAGTGCCATTGTGAGCCTTTGCAATGGCCGCTGCCACGGAGAGACCCAGCCCAGAGCCTTTCACATTCACCTTTTCTGCGTCAGCGGCGCGGTAAAACTTCTTAAACACTTTCTTGAATTGAGACCGCTCCAGCCCAATGCCGTCGTCAATAACGGAGTATTGAATCGCGTCTTTTTCATGCCTGAGAACCAAGCGGATCTTTCCGTCCTGTTCGGTGTACTTGGCAGCATTGTCAAAAAGATTGTCAAACAAAATGCTGAGTTCGTGTTCGACCCCGGGAATGGTGTCCCACTCAGGTTCTCTACTGCCGGTTTTTTCTTCCACGTATTCAAAACAGCGCTTTTGTCCATGTCTCTCTTTCAGCTTGTTCCAACTTTGCATGACGATGCTGTTGAGAGCAACTGGAGCCTTGTTTTGAAGTGAGTGACGTGACTGTAATTTGGCGGAGAGCAGAATGCGATCGACCAGTGCCTGCAGGCGACTGACTTCTTGGAGGTTGCGGTTCAAAAAGCTCTTTTGCTCCTCTTGCGTTAAGTCATGCCGCAGCAGTGTTTCTGTGTAGAGCCGAATGCTCGCCAGTGGGGTTTTGAGCTCATGAGTAACGCTGCTCAGGAAGGAGTCTTGGAGCCGATTGAGGCGCACCTGTCGGCGAAAACTCACAAAAACAAGGTAAAGTGCTACGAGCAAGATACCCATGAGGATACAACCCTCAAGCAGGATGATCCACTGCCCCGACTCGAGGTCTGGGCTCACCCCGAGCTTGCGCATGAGTTCTTCAAACTCCTTGCTGCGCGAAAGGTACCAGCGGATCCAAACAAACATGAGCAGTGCCCAGCTGACTTGGGCAACCACAAACACGAAAATCGGGTGGAACAGCACGCGAAATTTCTTCAAAATGGCGATCACATTGGTGTCCTTGCGAGGTGCTGGAAACAATTTGCACCCACAGACGTGGATGCGGTTGAGACACTTCGAGATCTCTCAATCTATGATAGATTGGAGAGAAAATCATCGGTTTTCGCTTTAAGGGGGGTTATATGCCTCGCTGGCAGCGGGTCGCTCTTGTCCTCAGCGTGGTGTGGTGTGCCTCCTTTGCCCTTGGTGCAACGGAAAAAGGAACAGCGGGGAACTCAGAGCAGGCTTTTCAGCAGCCTGGAAAGGAAAAGTCAGGTCGACAGCCCAGCCTCCGCGTGTCGGAGTTGGCTCTTCGCCCTGATTTTCCAAGGCTCGTGCAAAAGGCGAGCTCGGCTTCTCGGGCCAAAAAAGAAGAGTGGCTCAGGTGGGAAGAGGAACAACCTGAGCTCAATGATATTGCCATTTTAGGGCGTTACTCTCTGGCTATTGAAGATGGTCATTTCGATCACGCAGCAGCACTCAAAGCGATTCTGGAAGCGGGAGGATTAGCTCTTCCCTCTGAAGTGAAGGTTGCGTATCGGCTGCTGGAGGCCCAGTGGCTCTTGGAGCTGAAGAAACCCAAGCAAGCTGTCCAGCTGCTGGAAAAACATTTCGCCGCAAGCCGACGCCTTTACCCACAGACTCTCGCGCGGCTCACTTTTCGAGCGCAGGTGCGGGCAAAGAAGTATCGGGACGCGTTCCGCACCTTGCAGAAAAATGCGCGCTACCTGAAAGCGCGTGATGGTTCGCCCCTTGAGTCGGCAGATCAGTTCCAACTCGCGAGAAGCGCCCTTTCTTCTCCACTGAAAAAAAAGGCTGAGACCCTGTTGTTGGATCTGGCTAGAGCCTATCCCATCACCCCTGTTTCTCATCTTGCGTACACAGATCTGGCCTCGGGCTTTGCCACTAAAGCCGAATTGAACGCCTTGCTCTGGCCAACTCAAGAAAAAAGGCTGGCGCATGCGAAGAACATCTTCAAGAAGCTTGGAAGATCAAGCGAACATGCTTCATTTGCCTTAGACCTGGCCGGATACTTTGAGGAATTTTCGCCACCTGCGCCGTACCCCGATGATCTGGATATGGCCACAAAGGCGAAGCTACTCAATCAAGCCACTTGGCTTGCTGGGGTGCGGAAGTACCCGCTTTACCGCGAAATCGTAGCCTATTTAAACCGGTCAAAGCGGTTTTCACGGGAGTTTCCTGAGGTTCGCTTGAAGTTTCTTGATGCCAAAAGTCTCAACTCGACCCACCAGCCAGCAAAAGCGGCTCTTGCTTATAAAGAAGTGTACGAGCGCTTTCCAAAGTCTTCAGTGGCTGGTCAGGCCAAGTTGAATCATCTTCTCTCGCTTCACTATGCACGGCGTCATAAAGAGGTGGCCGCAGGAATTTTGAAGCACCGATCAGCCTTGCGAAGACATCGGCAGCGCCTCAACTGGTTGCTGTTTTGGTCTCACTATTTGGCCCGTGACTACCCAGCTGCAGAGAAAGAAGCCAAGCTACAGCTGCGAAAACTGCGCTCTGGCGCAAAGAAACGGAAATACGAGTATTGGTTGGCCCGCATTCAAGAAGTCACGGGTCGGCAAAAACAGGCAAGGAATGCCTACCAAAGCTTTGCCGAGCAATCAGATCAAAGCATTTATGCCATTTACGCGCGCTGGCGCCTCAACCTTCTCGACAAAAAAGAGAAAATGGGGCAGCCCTCTGGTCGGGGTTTGGCCTTGGCTGCCTCGTCACTGCCGCGCTCTTTTCGCGGCGACACGGCTGCCAACGGTTCCCTGCTCAAGTTGGGTGCTCAAGCTCAGTCTCTTAAGCCCGTGAAAATTTTTAATCAAATCGGCCTGTTCGATTTTTCGCGTCACCTCCTCAGCCGACAGAAGACCCGGCGCTTGTCGGCCGACTCTCTCACGGCATTGTCGGCCCTTGCGCTCGAGGCTGAAGACTATCGTTTGGCAAGCCGCTTGGGGAGAAAGTCTTCCCTTCAGCGGTGGAGGAAAAGTCGGCTCGAATTTTCCAAGCGTTTGCAGAAGTTTCAGAAAAGCAAACGATTGGAGTATCCCCTGGCTTACTTTCACATCATTGACGCGGTCACCAAAGACCTTGAAGTTGAGCCAGCTCTGGTTTGGTCGGTTATGAAGGCTGAGTCGCAGTACAAGCCGTCGGTCACCAGTTGGGTGGGTGCTCGTGGCCTCATGCAAATCATGCCGGGCACGGGCCGAAAGATCTCGCGATTGATGGATTTTGAGGCTTTTCACCCCGACCAGCTCTATT
>JANQPW010000407.1 GCA_028285285.1 Silvanigrellales bacterium | reverse complement strand
CTCAATTTTCGACAAGTCAACCTACCCCAACTTTGAAGTCATTGTGGTCGACAACGGATCGACCGATCCCGAATGCCTGCAGCTTTTCAAACAAACAGAACAGGAAAAAGGTGACCGCTTCAAACGGGTGCTTTTCAACAAGGCTTTCAACTTTGCGGCCATGAACAACCAGGGAGTGGAGGTCGCCAAAGGCGAATATGTGATTCTGCTCAACAACGACACCGTCGTCATCTCACCAAACTGGATTGAGGAAATGATCCACCTTGCCCAGCTTCCTGAGGTGGGCGCGGTAGGTGCCAAGCTTCTCTACGAAGACACAAAGATCCAACACGCTGGCGTGGGGGGCGCCGATCGATCGGTAGCCATGCACCGCTTCAATGGACTCCCCTCCGACAAACCCCACTATCTCCACTTGCACAGCACAGTGCACGAGTGTTTGGCCGTCACCGGTGCATGCCTTTGTGTTGCACGCAAAGACTACGTGAACCTGGGGGGTCTTAAGGAAGACTTTATTGCGAATGGTTTTGGCGACGTGGATTTTTGCCTCAGACTTCGCAAGCTGCAGAAATCTGTCCTTTTCACTCCCCATGCCTTGCTTTACCACCTCGAAAGCCCGAGCCGAAAAAAGACTTTCGAGTTTTTTGAAATGGAATACATGCGCACCCATCACGCCGATGCGTTGATGAACGATCCTTTTTTCAATTCGAATCTCGATCGCGTTCCCCACTACAACCCATCTGGTTACAGCATGCATTTTCAACTGACCGATGAGGCTTTCCAGTACCTCATGCACACCAACCCTTCAGAGTGGAACGCAGGTTCGTTTCACGCGAACCGGAGGGTGCCGCGAGCTCTGCTCGACTCTCTCACAGAAGAGCTTAGAAAAACTCTTCATGCCTGAAACCGACATCAAAAGACGTGGAGCGCCCTTGCCTAGAGTTGACCAAATACCTTGGAGAACTCTGCTGCTGGCAGCGACCTTTATTGCCATTGAGCTTGTGCTTTGGTCGGCCTTCCTGGGCACCAAAGAGGGATCTTACGAAACCGCGCTGTTCAACGACAGCACCAGTCGCGGATTTGATGCAGCGACCCATGTGCTCCAACCCCCAGCGACAGGGGGAGGGAAAAACGAATTCACAACATCTATCAGCTACGTTCCCGATGATGATTTTGCAGCCGCCTGGCCCGATCGCATTTCACTGGTGTTCGTGACCTATGGCGGCCCGGCGGTCAAAGCCACTTGGGAAGTCACGGTGGGAGACTGCGTGCTTTTTCGAGAGGAAAAGACCACGCAGGACAACGAAACCGTCCACCTTCCCCTCACCGGAGAATGTGACGCAGCAAAGCGATTGGAGAACTTGAATGCCAAGCTGAAGCTGCGCGTTCATGATTCTCCCAGCGACACATCCCGAGGGGATCTCAAAATAGGTTTTTGGACCCGACGAGCCCGCAGCGACGGCCAACCACCCGTGCGACCCTTTTTGCAAATTGGAGACCACTCCGGCGCGGAGCTCAAATACGCAGTGGGCGCAGTGCAGCGCCAGCTCACCCAAGATCCCTGGCCAAGGCTCAAAAGATTGAGTTGGATGTGGGGCTGGGAAGAGCACTGGATTTGGGCTGGCGGGGTTCTCAATGCACTTCTGCTCCTGGCCACCGGCCTCTTGGGCTGGGCATGGAACCGTGCGCGCGCGAAAACAAGTTCTCTCCGACCCAAGGGTCTGGCCCTGGCGGTGGGCGTGTCCTCTCTCTGCTTTGGCCTGGTTTGGAGCTTTGTCACGCCTCCCTTTCAGGCTCCCGATGAGCCCATTCACTTTGCAACATTCTTCTCTTATTTTCGAACACCAAAAAATGAGGCTGTGAATCAACTGGCGCAAGACCTTCACTTTTGGCGCATTCGCTACCACCCCGATCAACGCTTTGAGACGCACCACGCGAGAAAGCCGGAGGATCCACCCAAAGAAGGACCCCTTGGAACGGTTCTGCTCTTTCCCCGCTCACCAGCGGCCGTTGGCTACTGGACCCTGCTTCACCACATTCTCCCTGATTCAGAGGGCCAGCACCCACAGTCAAACAACCAGCCGGAAACACACACTGCAGAGAAAGACCTGGCCCAGTGCCTGCTGCTGTTTCGAACCCTCAATGTGACCTTTGTTGCAACTGTTCTGGGTCTTTTGAGTCTTCTTGTGCTGCTGTTCACGCGCCAACCACGACACACGGCACACGCAGCCACTCTGCTAAGCCTACCGTCTCTTGCCTTTTTTTCGGCCGCAGTCACAACCTACACACCCCTGATCATGGCTCTGGTGCTGCTCTTCTTTCTGATCACGTGGCTAGAGTCTGCCCCATTGATGAGGTTTTCACAGCAAGCTGTCTTCTTCACACTGTCTCTCTTGTTTTTGGTGCTCTGCTTTTGGTCATCACGTGTTGGTGTGATCTATGGCTTTGCAGGGGCCGGTTTTTTGCTTCTGGGTTTGGGAAAAAAAACCTGCTTTTTGCCCGGCCAACCCACTCCAAAGGTGGCGGCAAAGTCTTCCTTCGCATGGGGCATGGCACTTGCGGTGCTCACCCCGCTTGTGGCCCTCGCAATCGCCAATCTCACACCGAAATATTTCGGATTTGGGCACCCTCGGGTGCGTGAAATTGTGACGATGGGGTTTGCTGCGTACCCCCTCGCCGCACTCTTGACTTTCGCCACTCCTTTTGCGGAAGGAAAACTGGGTTGGAACAAACCGCAACTCAAGAATGTTCTCCTTTTTGCCGCTGGCGCCATCACTCTTCTCACCCTCTACGTGAGCTTGGCTTGGCCCATGGACGGGCTGCACAACATTGAAAAAGTTCCCCTCAGCCCAGGAGTGTACATTTGGGATGCCGTCAAAACCTTTGTGGCCACCAACACCCTTGGGGCACCAGAGTTCTACCTTGCGGAGACATTTTGGAGTGGATTCGGGTGGCTGGAGGCAATGTGGTCACCAGTCGTCACCAAGCTCCTTCAGGTTGTGCTGCTCACCGGCCTTATTGCCGTTTTTTTTCACTCAAGCCGAGAGATGACTGTGTCTGAGGTGCTGCGCCGGGGAGCTGTGGTTCTTCTGGTTTTGATCACAGTGGCCACCCTGGCTCTTGGAGCCCACCAATCTCGCAACAACCTTCACGGCCGCTACCTCATTGGAATCTACATCATTCTGACAACCTATTCGCTGCTGGGTTGGTCGCGCCTTGTGGATTGGGTTCAACCTCACCTTCCTCAGGCTCCGGTGTCGAAGTTGCGCTTTGGCAATGTTCCCCCAATTGTGTGGTTCTGTGCTGGTGTTGCGGGTCTCAACTCCTACGCTATCTTCTTTGTCTTCAACCGTTTCTTTTAAAGCAGAGAGGCAGACATGTCAGAAACGTGGCCGCAGTATTCAGAGCTTGAAATAGCCCGAGCTCAAGAGATCCTTCGATCGGGCAAGGTCAACTACTGGACCGGGAATGAGGGCAAGGCCTTTGAAAAGGAGTTTGCAGAGTACATTGGTGTTGACCATGCTGTGGCCGTGATGAACGGCAGCGTTGCGCTTGACCTGGCCTACCGCCTGTTGCGGCTGGGGCCAGGCGATGAGGTGATTGTTCCCTCTCGCACCTATGTGGCCACAGCCAGTTCGGTGGCCCTGTTGGGGGCAAGGCCTGTTTTTGCCGATGTGGACCCCGATCTTCAAACCATTGATCCCACCCACGTCGAAAGCCTGATCTCTCCCCGCACCAAAGCCATTGTGGTGGTGCACCTGGGGGGCAATGTGGCGAACATGCCCGCGCTCTGTTCTCTGGCCAAAAAACATGAAATTCCCGTGGTAGAAGACTGCGCCCAAGCTCATGGAGCACGACTCGATGGCCATCATGTGGGCACCTTCGGAACTCTTGCGGCTTTTTCTTTTTGCCAAGACAAAATCATGAGCACTGCTGGTGAAGGCGGCATGCTCACCATGAACGACCCCGAACTCTGGGAACGCGCCTGGTCTTTGAAAGATCATGGCAAAAACCGAAAACTTATGGACGCTCCGCCCAGCCCTCATCAACACTTTCGCTGGGTGGTCGACTCGTTTGGAACCAATGGCCGCATGACAGAGATCCAGGCTGCCTCAGGGCGCATTCAACTGACTTTTCTCAAAGACTGGGTCGCGACGCGGAGGAAACACGCCCAAAGGTACCAAGACCGGTTGCAGGAATTGCCCTGCCTCCGCATTCCTGAGCTGCCTTCAAACCAAAGCAGTTCCCACTACCGCTACTACGTTTTTTTACGCCCCGAAAAGCTACAGCAGGGTTGGGACCGCGACCGTGTTCTTTCAGCGCTTCAAGAAAAAAAAGTGCCGGTTCACATGGGCTCGTGCTCTGGGATCTATCTGGAGAAAGCTTTTCAAGAAGCTGGATTTAGCCCTGCCGAACGCCTGCCCGTGGCCCAGCAGCTCGGGGAGACCGCCATGGCCTTTCTCACCCACCCCACGCTCTCTCCCCACACGGTGGAAGCAGCTGCCGAGACCACCGCAAGCTTTCTCAAAGACATCACTCAGGTCTCTCCAAAAACCGAATAGCACCTATGTAGAAGTCCAGCCGCCCTCCACCATCAGAGAATGGCCAAGAACAGAATCGCTGGCTTTGAGCAGGAAACTAACGGGTTCATAGAGATCGGCATCCACCAACATGCGGCCATTGGGAGCCACTTTTTCATAGCGTTCCAAAAAGGCTCCACTGGCTCGGCCGGCAACACCCCCGTAGCAGATGGCATTTGTTGCCAGCCCATGGCGCCCATAGCGCGAAGCCAATTCCTTCGCGAGATGAACTTGGGCCGCTTTGGCAACGCCGTACTGCACGGGTGATTCCTTGTGAAAGTTGTCGTAGAGCTGATGGGGCGGGGCCACCACACCATACATTGACGAGATCAGCACGAGGCGTTTTTGCGACTCCGTAGGGGCTTCAACAAGGGCCTGAGCGGAAAGGTAGGCGGGAACACAGGCCATTTCAAACTCCTGAATCAGTTTTTCAGGAGGTGACCAGCCGTTTGCACCAATGGCCTCAGGATCAAGGGCTCTCGCGTTGTGAATGATGGCGTCAGCACCCGCCTGAACCTGTGTTTTGAGAAAAGCTGCAAACTCCCCGCGATCGAGAATGTCGAGCGCAAAAGCCTCGAAGGCCTCTGTTCCCTCAAAGGCCGTGCGCAGCGCCGATTCAGATTCACGACTGCGACAAACCCCAACAACGTGGAAACCGTCGCGAACCAACTCAGCACACAACACCCGCCCAATCTTTCCACTGGCTCCTAAAAGAATGACCTTTTTCATGAAAGACCCCGTTCCAAAAGATCGGTGAGCAAGAGAACCTCCTCATCGGGAATAGGAGAAGTGGGTGCACCGATGGAATCAACAAAAGTTTGCAGACTTTTTTTGAAGCATGCAAAGGTGTCGCTGGAACGAAACTCAACAACATCTCCCGAGCGCGGCTGAGCCACAAACGAGATCGCACCCGTGGCCTCGCCCGTGGCTTGAAACTCAAGAGTCAACTCGCGTTCGGGAACAAAGCAGCTCAGGGTTCGAGCAGCACCTTTTTTGGAAAGCTCGGCCTTGCTCAACTTTGGAAAAGAAAGAGCACACAAAACGGGTTCCAAAATGTGCATGCCATAGGTGGCCCACTGCTTGGGTGTTGTGGCCACAATCTTCTCCACGGGCTTTTGCTCACAGAACTGTTTCAGCTCTTGTGTGAGCAAGCTGTAGCGCAAACTCGAGCATGTGAACAGAGAGGTGGGTGAAGGCCGCAGCTGGAAGAGGTGCTCGGCTTCACGGCGCGTGTGAACGAAGGGCTTGTCAACGAAAACAGGAAGACCCTTCTTCAAGATCTTCTCGGCCATCTCGGGGTGATTCTCTCCGTCGTCGCGGGCCAACAAAACAGCGTCAACACCTTCCAAGGCCTCATCGAAGGTGTTGGCAATGCTCTCCACCCTGGAAAAACGCTGGATTCTCTGAGCGTCTTCCCGGTCTTGGCTCCACACTTTGCTCACCTGGTGTTGGGTGAGAAAGTTATCTGGAAACTGTTGTTCAGAAAGGTAAGTGGGAATCACAGGAAACGGACAGATTTCCGATTGATTCTTGTCAAAGCCATTGAAAATTGCCGACCACGAGTAGGGGTGACCATTTCCCGGGCTGGAGCCCATCACAGAAAGCTTCATATTGCTCAACCTCACACTTTTTTAGCTCTGCGGCCACTGAGAAGGGTCCAACATGGCTTCTTCCAATCGAGGGAGCTGCTGCACCACACGTTGGACCTCAGACTCAGTAAAAGGCCCTTTTTTCAAAAACTCAGATGCCTGGGGAATTTCTGCAGGATCATGCACACCCAACACGATGGAGCCTTGGGGGAGTCGCGTGTGCACATAGCGCAAAGCCAGCTCCACTGGCCCCTCACAACCCAGTTCTTTTGTGAGGGTGTTCAACAAGTCCACAAGCTGGGAACTCTCGGTGGCGGAAAGGCCTGTTTTTTCAAAAACAGTCTTGTGGGGTGCCGCCAACACCCCTTGCAGCAGCACGCTCCGCACGAAAACTTCGAGTTTTGACGTGTTGAGCCGCTCCAAAAAAGGTTCCCAGCGCCAATCAAGAAGATTGTAGGGAACTTGAAGAACGACCATGCGAGGATCTCCCAAGCAGCTTTCAAGCTCTGCCGGGGTCTGCACACTGGCTCCCAACTTCCCAATGAGCCCGGCCTCGCAAAGAGTCGCGAGCGTGTTCACAATCAGGCCCCCTCGGAAGTGAAGGTGCTCCGCCCGGTGGAGCAAAAGGGCATCCAACCGCTCCTTTTTGAGGTTGCGGAGGCTGTCGTGCACGCTTTGCTCCACACAACGCACCACCTCAGAATCGCTCGAGTCATCGCCCACATCGCTTAACCCACTCAGCTTGGTGTACACCGTGAGAGAGTCATCACGGCTCGCCTGCAAAAACGAGCCCACGCGGCTTTCGCTTTGACCATAGGCCCGAGCCGTGTCCACGTGGGTCACACCGCATTCACTGGCCTTCGCCAGAATTTTTCGGCTCTCAGGCACGGTGAGCAGATGATCTTTTTTCATGCCGTAAGGAAGGCCCAGCTGCACAGCCCCGAGGCAGAGCAAAGATCTCGAGTGCATTTTGGATCTGTCGACCATGGGGCAGCGGCTCACAGGAGACTGCACCCGTCGTAGGGCTGCAAAAACAGACTCAATGGGAGCGTTGACCGGATCGTCAAACTCGCGAAGGGCTTGCTGCACCGTTAAGAAGTCGTTGAAAGTGTCTACGGTGCATTTGAGATCGGCAAACTGCTTTTCCGGGAGAAACAACTTTGATTGGTACCACCGGGTTTCAGAGTTTTCTTTGAGCCAAAGCGTCACGTGCTCTCGCCGGGGATCATCTTCTCGCATTTGTTTGTGAGACTCTCGGAGACCTCCCAAACGGAAAACCTCCGCATGGTAACCATAGGGAAGACCATCGTGTGGAGAAGTTCCGGTAGAGGTGAGCAGATCGCAGGGGCCTTCAACAAAATCTCTGACCATGTCGGAAACCAACAAATGGTTCACCAGGGGGTTGTCGGCGGTCACCCTCACAATGATAGCCACATCATCCAGAGATCGGTACTTCTGAAGGTACCGACCCAGCACATCGTTGAGGGAGCCTCTGAAGTGGGGCAAACCTCGTTGAGCGCAGAGATCCGCAATGGCGTCATCGGAAGCTTCTGCGGAAGTCAGCACCGTCGTCGTCAAAGCCTCTGAGGCCACGCGTCGGTAGAGCAACTCGAGAAGGGCCGTGTCGCGGTGAATGGGGAGCAAGACCTTTCCCGGCAATCGCGAGGAATTGAATCGGGCTTGAATGCCAACGTGCGCATGCGCACGTTCATGCGTCTGTTTTTGGATGGAAGACGAAGAGGGGCTCATGAAGAGCGCCCAAAGTCTTCAAAAGACACCCCATCACCCAGTTGAACTGGCCTGATCAGGGTCTTTCCAA
>JANQPW010000402.1 GCA_028285285.1 Silvanigrellales bacterium | reverse complement strand
GCCTGCCTCTCAGGCTCCGGGTGTTTTTAAGCTGAAAAATCTCGCGTAGTGTGTAGAAAGCACTCATGCACAAATACCAACTTTTTCAAGAACCTCAGCGTCGAGTTCGACGAGCCGGGACCTTTCTGGCGGCCGGCTTCTTGGCCGGAGCCTTCTTCTTCACAGGTGCCTTTCGCGCAGGGGCCTTCTTCTTCACAGGCGCCTTCTTGGCTGGCACTTTCTTCTTCACAGGTGCCTTTCGTGCAGGGGCCTTCTTCTTCGCGGGAGCTTTTCGCGCAGGGGCCTTCTTGGCTGGTGCTTTCTTCCGTGTGGTCGGCTTCCGAGCAGTGACTCTCTTTGTGGCCGGCTTCTTTTTGGCCGGTGTTTTTTTCTTATGCTCGCCAGGCTTGGTGAAGAGGTTTTTCTGAATCAAATGAAAAGCTGAACCCCGAGAAAACCCGCCCGTTTTCCGGTCGTAGGTTCCCGCCTCAAACCCTGTCAACAACTCAAAAGCCTCTTCCACACGCGAAACGGGCCAAATGTGGAACTTCCCTTTCTCAATCGCATCTCGAACTTCTCGCGCTAAAAGAAGGTGCTTGATGTTCTGAACCGGAATGATGCACCCCTGACGCCCATTGAGACCCTTCAGCTTGCACACCTTAAAAAAGCCTTCGACTTTTTCAATCACACCGCCAATGGGCTGGACGTCTCCAAACTGATTCACAGACCCGGTCACGGCAATTCCTTGGTCAAGCGGAAGGTCTCCCACAGTGCTCAAAATCAAGCAGAGTTCCGCCAAGGTTGCAGAATCGCCATCAACGCCGCTGTAGTTCTGCTCAAAGCAAAGAGACGCAGACAAATAGAGGTTTTCCTTCTGCCCGAATGTGGCATTGATCCAGCTCGTGAGAATGCTCACGCCCTTGTTGTGAAGCCGTCCCGACAAGGAAGCATCGCGTTCAATGTTGACAATTCCAGGCTTGCCGGCATAGGTGCGGCAGCTGATTCGGGAGGGAACACCAAAGGAAAAGTCACCGAGATTGTAGACCGCAAGACCATTGATCTCTCCCACTCGCCGGCTTGTGGCCGACAGAAGAATATCACCTCGATTGATCATGTCTTCGATGTGATCTTCCACCAAAGAGGAGCGGTGGTAGCGCTCTTCGATGGCTTTTTCTACGTCTTCACGCATGACTTTTTTCGATTTTCGCTCTTTAGCCATAAAGTCAGCTTCAATGCACAGATCTTTCACCAAGCTGAATCGCGTTGTGAGTCGCTCCTGATCAGAAACCACGCGCGCACCATATTCGAGCACTGCTGCCATGGCATCAGCATCAAAGGTCAGGAGGTTGTCCACTTTCGACCGAGTGGCAACAAAATGAACATAGTCTTCCACGGTTTTTCGATTGATGGGCATTTCTGCATCAAAGTCGGCCTTGATTTTGAAAATCTTGTTGAAGTCTTCATCGTGCAGATAAAGCATGCGATAAATCCAATCAGAGCCAATGAGAATGATCTTCACATTCAGAGCAATGGGCTCTGGACGAAGTCCACTTGTGGGCAAAAGACTGTACTGCTCTCCAAGGTCTTCGATGTAAAGCTTTCCATCTTTCAAAGTTCGTTTGAGAGTGTCCCAAACTTGTGGATTGCGCAGCACATCTAGAGCCTCTAACACGAGGTAACCACCGTTGGCCCGCGCAGCAGAGCCCGCTTTGATCATTTTGAAGTCTGTTGTGTAAATCCCGTACTCGATGTTCTTTTCAATCTTGCCAAAGAGATTGTAAAAGGTGGGATTTGTTTCGATAACGATGGGAGCACCCTTCGTTTCGGTATGGTCCACAAACACATTCACACGATAAGGTAAATGCGGATCACCCTTCTTCATGTGCACGGGCACAGGGGCTTCTTCTTCATCTCCCTCTTCGTCTTCATCTTTGAGAAAGCTCGACAGATTCTCGAGAATGTGGGTTTTGACCTGCTCAAGGTAGTCAACTATTTCCTTGTTCTTCTTGTACTCTTTGAGAAGGGGATCCATCACGGCGCTAACGACATAGTCTCCCACCTCACGCCTCAGGTTTTCAAGCCGATCTTTGGTTTCACTCTCAATGCTCCTCACCTTTCTGGCAAAGTCGAGCACTTCGGGCTCTAACTTGTTCCGCTCAGCCTCGATCTTTTCTTTCTGCTCATTAGAGAGTTCGCCATATTCTTTCTCACTGAGGGGTTTGCCCTCAACAATGGGAACGGTCACGATTCCCATGCGTGTCGACTTCACTCCGAAGCTCATTTTTTTCGACACTTTTTCCAGTTCGGCAAAGAGCTTCGCCTTGCGCTCATTGCTTTCATTCACAGTGGAGTTGACGTTGTTTTCATACTCCTCAGACTGCAGCGCGCCCGGCACTTCAGAAACCAGCACATCAACCAGCTCGTCCATTTGCTTTTTGAAATGAGTTCCTTTGCCTGTTGCCAACTGAATGGCCCGGGGCTGTTCGGGGCTCTTGAAGTTATAGGTGTACACCCAGTCTGGAGGAGTGCTCTGCTTTTCAGCTGTTTTCTTCAGGAAGCTTCGGATCACACTGGTTTTCCCAGTTCCCTGAACTCCGGCAACGTAGATATTGTAGCCTGGCTTTGCCACGCCCAAACCCATAGAAATAGCTCTTTTAGCACGGTCTTGAGAAATGATGTCATAGTGAGGATCAGCCAGCTCCTTAGAAGCCAGGAGCTTTTTGTCGACTGTCCACGTGCGAAAGACCTCTTCCTCCGACAAAGTGCGAAACTGTCGCTGCGTGGGGTTGAGCTTCACTTCAGATGGGAACTCTTTTTCACGCTTCTCAAGAAGACTTAAGGTCTTGTTTTTTTTCATTCTGGTATTCACCTTGATCTGCTTGTCATGAGGCGAAAGACTAGCAAATTTCAGATGAACCCAAAACCCTCTCGCCCCGATTTGCGCAGAAATCACATTGCCCGCAATCAGCCGTGCGACGAGTCTCCAGGTATTTTGAGATGGGTCTCATACGACACTTGTCTGTGCGTGCGAAGGATTCCAGCGCCTCAAAGCCAGCAAACCTCTCCCCCCGCTGCAACGAATAAAGTTCGACAATCTCGCGCAAAAAAACCGGGAGATCTTGTTCAAGTGCTTCTCTGGGGAGCAGCAGGTCGCCACCGCTCGACGAAAACAGCCGACACGAAAGCCCTTCAATGGCATTAAAGTGTGCAAAAACTCTCTCCAGTTGGCTCAAACTCAACCTCGTTTCGCTCTGGACTTGATAGAGGTCCAAACAAGCCCACTGCAGCCCCCGAGCGTTCTCCCGCTCTTCTCCCAAAGAGGATTCTTCAAGCGCTGCACTGAAAACGGCCAAAGTTCGGGCACGCTGATTGTCGTGGCCTGAGAGCTCCTCCTGCACTTTGAAGATTTTTTTCCAACTCCGGGCGGTGAACAAGACCACAGAATGAGAAGCAGGAACCCAGTGCACCGCTGGGCTGAGGCGCACAACGTTGGCCAGGCTTTCTGCTGTCCACCCCGTTTCGCCTCGCGTGAATGTGGCGTGCTGCTCTAAGAGGGTGCTGATCTGCTCAAGTTTGAGAGCAAAGATCAAGCCGCTCTCTTGAGGTTGAGCTTGTGCCGCTTGATGAACCTTTTTGAAGACAAAGCTCAAACAGCGCCTTAATGATGACGGCTCGGGAAAGCTTTTTTTCAGGCCGTAGCTCCGCTTCACGGGATCAGAGCCGATCCACAGCAGGGTGCTTGTTGCGGCTTGACCAGCACGACCAGCACGACCCGCCATTTGCAAGAAGTCCTCGATACCTCCCGGAAAGCCGTGCACGACGACCCGATTGACATCGGGAAGGTCAATGCCCATACCAAAGGCCTGGGTTGCAAAAATGACGAGTGCCTCTGAGCTGCAGGCGATGTAGTCTTCGAGAGACTTTCTCACTTTTGAGCCGAGCCCGGCATGGTAGCAAACGGGTTTCACGGCACTTTGGCCCAATGACTTGAAATGGCGCGCGAGCGATTCCGCATCTTTTCTTCGTTGAACGTACACAATCACTTTTTGCCGTGGCAGCATCTGAGAAATGAGCTCAGAGAGCCAAGCCAACCGCTGTTCTTGACCCTTGACCCGAACAGCCTCTAAACGAACGTTCTGCCGCAGGGGGTCCGACAATTGTTCGGCCACCTTTTCCGATGGAAGTGCAATCACCCGGCTGATCTGACGTCGTGTAGCAGCAGAGGCCGTGGCTGTGAGCGCCACAACCTCCTTCACATCAAGCGAACGCAACACCCGTCCGACCTCACGGTATTCGGGCCGGAAATCAAACCCCCATGAGGCCACACAATGGGCCTCATCGATGAACACACGAGCCACTTGAAGGGAGCGCAAACGGCGTCGGAATGCCCCGCTCACGAAGCGCTCCGGACTCACAAAAAGCAATTTTAAGCGGTTATTCTCCATTTCCGTCCAGGCTCCCGCCTTATCTGAGAAGCTTTGGTCGAAAGCAAGAAATGCGGAAGGAACTCCTCTGTCTAGAAACTTGCGAGTTTGTTCCCTTTTCAAAGCTGTAAGAGGAGACACAACAATCGTCACTCCCTCGCTTGTGAGGGCTGTGAGCCCATAAAGCAGAGATTTGCCAGCCCCTGTAGGCAAAGTCACCAGACAACGGCTTTCACGACAGATGAGCTCAAGAGCGCGACGCTGTTCTGGCCGCAGAGTTGCGTGCCCAAAAACATCCGCTGCAAGGGATTCAAACTCTTCAATCTTCTGACTTTGCATTGACACAGAAAGAGTCTCTTTACAAAA
>JANQPW010000443.1 GCA_028285285.1 Silvanigrellales bacterium | reverse complement strand
CTCCCGAATTGCGGCGGCGCTCTCTGCGGAGCTCCCCCACCAACTCTGGCTTGTTGGTGAGCTGGTTCAGGTGCGGAACAGCCGAGGGCACCACTGGTTGGAGCTGGCGGACATAGCCGAAGATCCCGTTGTGGAACGAATGCAGCGCAAAGCTTCTGTGAGCGCTGTGCTGTGGCAGGGAGTGCACCAGCGACTGATGGCAGAAAAGAAATCCCTCACTGAGGGAGACCTCCCTCTCCAAGAAGGATTGAGAGTTCGCCTGTTGGTGCACGTGGACTTCCGCTCCGAGGGTGGACGTCTGCAAATCGTTGTCGATGACTTGGATCTGACCTACACCCAGGGACAGCTTGCTCTCACACGCGAGCAGATTCTCGCCGAGCTGCGCAAACGCGGACTGCTTGAAAAGAACAAATCACAACAGCTTTCACCCTTTCCCCTGCGCATTGCGCTGCTCACGGCCGACGAGAGTCGCGCGCGCAATGACTTTCTTCATGAGCTCCAACTCAGTGGCCTGAGCTTCTCCGTAACTTTGTTTGACTGTCGCATGCAGGGTGAGGAAACCAGTGCTGACCTTTGCCGAGCTTTGAAATATGGCCAGAAAGGGCATCCACTCAACCGTGACCACTTTGATGTCGTGGTGATCACTCGGGGTGGTGGGAGTCGAATGGATCTCCGCTGGTTTGACGATCTCGAGCTCGCAAAAGCCATTGCCATGGCAGAACTCCCTGTGATCACAGCCATTGGTCACCATGACGATCGCAGCGTGGCTGATGAAACGGCGCAGCACTTTGAAAAGACACCCACCGCCGCCGCACAATACCTTGTCGAGCACACACTACAATCTTTGAACACCCTGCTTGGTCGGGTTGCTCATGCCAGCCATTCCGCGCTTGAGCGACTGGCTCGGCACAAGAACCAACTCGAGCAGATCATTGCGTCGGTGCAAAAGGCTTGTTGGAACCGCCTCGAGCGGGAGCGCAACCGCCTTGAACACCACGAAAGGTTGCTTGCCCTGGTGAAACGTCAATGGAACACCACTCTCGAACGGGGCTTTGCATTGATCTCAAGCGAAGCGACAGACCGTTCACCGGAGTCGGCACAAAATCTCTCAGCTGAGAGCTTTTTGCAGGCAAATCCACCATCGCAGGTTGTCATTCTTCTCCGCACGCGCGATGGTCGGCAGCAAGTGAAAGTGCATGCCCACGTGGATCGCATAGAAGAGGAGCCCCCTTGCCATGTCTGAATCTTTCGTTCCTTATGAGGAGCTTGTGGCTGAACTCAACCAACTTCTGGCACGAATTGAAGGAGATCAGACAAGTGTTGACGAACTTGGCCAGGCTGTTGGAGAGGCTTACGACAAGGTCAGTGCTCTCAAACAACGACTGAGCGCCACTGAGACCCAACTCCGGGAAGTGATCGCCTTAAGAGAAGACAACTTGGCCGAAGAAAGGCCCTCATCTGACACCGAACACTGAAACCCACTCAGAGTTCAACACCCTCAGCTTTTGGAGTCCGTTCATGAATGCCCTTCAAGCCCTTCCCAAAACAAAAATTGTCTGCACACTTGGCCCGGCGAGCAGCGACCCAGAAACCATCGGTGCACTCATTGATGCCGGCATGAATGTTGCCCGTTTGAACTTTTCCCATGGTGACCATGCCACCCACGCGAAGAACATCCGCACGATTCGGGAGCTTGCCGAGCAAAAAGGTCGACCCATAGCCATTTTGCAAGACCTTCAGGGCCCAAAGATCCGCACGGGCAAGTTGCTGGGTGGAGCTGTGCACCTGAAAGATGGAGAAGAGGTGCGGCTGAGTTTCGGTACGGAGCAAACTGAAGCAAGCGGCACGATTCCGATCGACTACAGAGAGTTGGCTGGAGACACTCATGTTGGCGCCCTGATTTTGTTGGATGACGGTCTCCTCGAAATGAAGGTCACCTCCATTTCAGGCAGCACGGTGGTCTGTGAAGTCATTCATGGGGGCACCCTCAAGTCGCGCAAAGGCGTGAACTTTCCTGACAGCCAACTGAGCATTCCATCGATGACGGAAAAGGACACCAGAGATCTGCTCTTCGGTGTGACCCAGAAAGTTGACTTTGTTGCCCTCTCGTTTGTGAGAGCTGCTGCAGACGTGCAAAAGCTCAAAAATATGCTCCGTGCTCTGGGCGCGGAGACTCCTGTTGTGTCAAAGATTGAAATGCTCAGCGCTGTGGAAAACATCGATGAGATTTGCGCAGTGAGCGACGCCATCATGGTGGCCCGTGGCGACCTTGGCGTGGAGTGCGGCTTTGCCAACGTGTCTTCCTACCAAAAGCAGATCATTCGGGCCTCCCGCAAACAGGGCAAACCCGTGATTGTTGA
>JANQPW010000398.1 GCA_028285285.1 Silvanigrellales bacterium | reverse complement strand
AAGGGGGAGTTTTGGGAGGAAGATCATGTGGCTTTTCGGTGTCTTCCGGGCACTCCGTGCGGAGCCTCGACCCTCCAGAGCTTTTTCGAATCTTTAGGGTATGAGCGACGCGATAGCTACCGTTTTGAGGAAAAAAAGCTCAATGCTTTTTGGCTTCAGCCGCCTCTCCCGAAGGGAGGCTCCTCCTTAGGACCAATTGCTCCCAAGATTTTCATCAGCGAGTTGGATCTCGACTCCTTTTCGGCTTCAGATCGGCAGCGCATTGCTGCGGCTCGAGACCTTTGCTTGTCGCAGATGAGACCCTCCCCTGGCGTGTGGTCAGAGGCGGGAGGAGCTGAGGATCTCGAGCGCAGCCGGGCGGCGCTCACATTTTCCTCGGTGCAGAGCCCTCTGAGCTTTGCCGAATACACGGAACTTCGAGAACTCAGTGAATACGCGGCATGGACCCTCGTGTATGGCGTGTGTGTGAATCATTTCACGGTGTCTGTGCATCTCATGCGTCAGTTTCGAGAGCTTCAGAAGCTCAATGAGTTTGTCAAAGAGAAATTGGGGATTCCTTTGAACACCGCAGGAGGTGGCGAAATCAAGGGAGATGCATCTCTGAAGTTGGAACAGAGTGCCACCCTAGCGGCACCTTTTCCTGTGAAGTTCGCCGACGGGGAGCGCAGCATTCCCTACGCATTTATCGAGTTTGCCTATCGGCATCCGCTCAATCAAACGCCAGATACCACAGACCCAGCTGCGGCCTGGCATGCCTACTATCAGGGTTTTGTTGCGGCCAACGCAGACAAAATCTTTTCTTCGACTGATGTTCGGGACGCACCGCTCGCAAAATGATCAGGGGAGTAACGCATAGTCCACAAGAAGTCGCAGTGACCAAGCGTCAAAGTCTGGTTCACTGGTGGTTGAGGCCAATTCAAAATCAGCTGTGCCGGTCATGAACTTGAGATCACCTCCCAAACGGATCTTGTCTGCGATCTGGTAGAGCCCTCGAAGGGTGTGAGTGCGCCGGCTGAAACCTGTGGTGTCAGCCGACAGCGTTGTGTTGCCTGTGGTCGACTCCACAGTTCCGAACAGACCCAGATCATAGCCCAGAAGCGCTGCCAGCTGAAGTTTTGCCATGGGCTGAAACTGGAGGCCCGCTTCGGTTGAGAGATAGAACTGCGAAAGGCCCCAGTCTGAATCTCCTGCTGTCCAGCTCCAATTGAGGTAAGACAGCCCCAAACCGGCGCTCAACATGTTGTAAGGAACATTCAAAAGAGCCCCAATGGAAAGTCCATTGAATTTCTGATCGTCGCGTGCGGCACTCAAAAACTCTCCTGACTCAATGCCTGTCTGGAGCATGGAATTGAGGCGAAACTCTTTTGCAGAGGCTGGGGTGGCCAGCAAACTTGCGCTCAGAAAGGCCCCGAAGGTGACCAAGGGG
Organism: Silvanigrellales bacterium; assembly: GCA_028285285.1. Lineage (GTDB taxonomy): Bacteria > Bdellovibrionota_B > Oligoflexia > Silvanigrellales > Silvanigrellaceae > JANQPW01. The sequence continues at coordinate 1,709 of JANQPW010000398.1, read as the reverse complement.
CGCAAGATTTTTCCCCAGCGCCGTCTGCGAAGCTTTTGTGTGTGAGAAGTGTCCATAATTGTCCTCGTTTTCCCGGTGGCCGGATCTTTGCTTACCCACAACTTTAACATGTTCGGCTGCTGAGCGGCACCCAGAGGCCCATTGCGGAGGGAGCGCTGTGTCCACATCTTTGAAGACTGATCTGACACCTTTTCTGAAAGATGTTGACTACCTTGTGGGTGTGGTGATGCGCCGGCTGCCGTCATCTGTGAATGCAGATGACCTGCGATCGGCCGGTTACTTGGGTTTGGTGGATGCTGCCCATAAATTTGACAATTCTCAGCAGAACACATTTCGCACCTACGCGATGCATCGGGTGAAAGGTGCCATCTACGATGAGCTGCGCCGTGCTGACCCCGTTCCGCGGCAGGTCAGAGCCGACTTGAAAAAGCTCAAATCGGCGGTTGAGGAGCATGTGACGACCCATGGCAGGCCTCCCGAAGAGGGGGAGTTGGCGGCCCTGTTGGGTTTCAAGCCTCAAAAGCTGCAGCTGTTGCGCGAGTGGGAGCGTGCTCAGTTCCAGGCAGTGGGTCTGTTCGAAGATCTGACTGCTGGTTTAGAGGCAGAAGAGGATTCTTCCCACACGGCTGAGGCACGGGTGCAGTTTCGACAAATGCTCAAACATCTCGACTCTGCTTTGGATCGGCTGGGCGATCGCGAGTCGGCTGTGTTGCGGGCTGTGTACCTCAAGGAGCGGCTGCGAGCTGATGTCGCCCAAGAGCTGGGTGTGACTGAATCGCGAGTGTCACAGATCGTCGCGGCGGCACTGCAACAGTTGCGCAAACAAACAGACCTGGTGCAGGCGCATGGAGCTGGAACGCGAAGAACCGTTAAAGGTTGATTTGTTCCACGGTGGGTAAAGGAACATCACTGAAACGTTGAGCTGTTGCAACGAAACCTTTCGCATCGTCTGTGCAGAAAATCTTGTGACGTGAAGTTTGTGAGGTTTTTGCTGTGTGTAACCCCAATTCCGACTTGAGAGTTTCGGTTATCGCAATGGCAGGGTCCACCAAATACACACAGTCGTTGTCATCTTGTGAACCTGAAGAACCTTGATAGACTTTCACTTCTTTTTCGAAGCGTTTCTCTAGGTGGATTTTGAGCTGGGGAATCAGATGAGGAAAGTGGGTGCAAGCGAGCATGACAACGCGGGTTGAGCTGGGAATGTCTGACAAATAGTGCTCGATTGCTTGTGCTGTGAGGGTGTGATTGTTGAGCCCTTCTTCAACAAGGGGAACAAAGAGAGGGCAGGCTTTCTTCCACAGAAATGTTTTCTCACTTTTCTGAATCTCCGGCCGCAAAATAGAGTCGATGCGGCCAGATGAGATGCTGTAGGGAGTTCCCAACACGGCAATGGACTTGGAGCTTTCAACAGCAGCAAAGGTGTCCAGTGCCCGGGCCGCATGAGCACACATTCCATCAACAATTCCTAGAACCGGCATTTTAAAAACTGAGCTGAGAGCCGGAACGGCCACGCACGAAGCAGTGCCGCAAGCAACAACAACCGCGTCTGCCCCATGGGCAGCTAGGCACAGCAGAGCTTCTGTTGAATAGCGCCTCACCGTTTGGTTGCTTTTGGTTCCGAAAGGGTATCGGGCATTGTCTCCTAAGTAGACCGTGCTGAGATGGGGAAAAGTCTGCCGCACTCGGTTCCAAGTTCCGAGGCCGCC
>JANQPW010000360.1 GCA_028285285.1 Silvanigrellales bacterium | reverse complement strand
TTTGAACTCATCTGCATGCTCCTCAATAACTCGTTGAATTTCCAGAAGTTGCTTTTTATTAAATCCAGCATGTGACGCCAGGCAAATCACCGGTTCAAGCCAAAATTTTGCTTCTCCGTCTGGCGACGAAACATGGATATGCACTCGCGCTTCTTCTCGAGAGAAGAAAAAATATCTGCGGTTGCTCTCTCTCAACAACGTTGGACTCAAATCTGACTCCGAACCTATTCACCTTGCAGAGCTGAAATTCACGGCCGACCTCGTGCTGAGTCTACTCCGTCAGAGAATTGCACACAAGCTCACTCTGCATTGTTCTAAATAGTATAAAGGACCTAGAAGAAACGACCCGCAGGAGGAAAACATGACCCAAAAGTGGTCAGTCGGTGTTTGTTTATGGCTCATCCTGATCATGACTTTTGGCTGTATCAAAAGCGCTTCTGGAGAGAAAGCCATAAAATCAGCCGCACGATCTGAAAGCCCTGCCTCAGCTCCTCTCAACTTCATGGTCGATCTCAATGAGGCACACCCTACTGCTGCATGAATTGCTCAAAAAACACAAAATGATAACAAGCAGATACCGAATCACTCTCGTCTTTTTCGAAGTGCCTTCGTCTTCATGGGTGAGCCTTAAATGAATTGGACAGAAAGGACACAACATGAAGACACACTTTTCTCTTCCCGCCCGGGATCTCGAGGCCACAACGGAGTTCTACACCGCCTTGTTTGGCAGCGGTCCAGTGAAGTCAAAGCCCGACTTTCTGAAGTTTGATCCCGAAGGTCTTTCCCTCAACATCACCTTCCACATCTTTGCAAACTCCACAGAGGTGGCCCTGCCACAACAGATGCCCCACCATTTGGGAATTGAAGTGGGCAGCGATGCTGAACTTCAGCTCGTGTTCAAGCGACTGCAAAGCATTGGCGCAGCCAAACGGCCGGCCGAGGCGTCTCACTGTTGCTACGCATTGCAGAGAAAGTTTCATGCCGTTGACCCTGCCGGATTCCAGTGGGAAGTTTACAAGCGGCTCAGCGACGAAGACACAAAGAACTCAAACCCATCCACCAAGAGCGGAGAAAACAATGAATCCAGCTGCTGCGCCGATTCCCGCTGCTGCGCTCAGTAGCCTTAGCGAAGAGCTCTATGGGCGCATTCAGAACTTTGTGCGCAGGCGGGTGCGGAACCCTGAAGACGCTCAAGAGATCACCCAAGAAGTGTTTCTGAGGCTGGCGGCCACCCCAGCGGATCAGGCACCAAGCCAACCAACGGCTTGGTTGTTTCAAGTGGCCCGAAACGCTGTGACGGACTTCTACAGAAAGAGAGCCATCCAACCGCAGGAACTGACGGCATGGGAGCGCTCCCTCAGAAGCGACGTGAATGAGGTCTTTCTCATGGCAGAGTGCCTGCAGCCCATCATCGAACGGCTGCCGCCGGCCGAGCGAGATGTCATGCGGCACACCGAACTCGTGGGTAAGAGCATTGTTTCGTTCGCTCGTTCTTCGGGTGTGGCCTACTCAACTCTGAAATCTCGAGTGCAGCGGGCAAGACTGAGAATAAAAGAGATGCTCGTGGCCTGTTGTCAGGCCTGTTGCGAGAGGTGCTGACGCAAATTGAGACATTGAAACAGAGCGAACTATTCCATCAATTCCCCACTCCAAAGCCGATCAAGAAAGAGCTTCCAGGGATAGATCTCAATGCCGTCATCGGTCTTTCGAAAGTGAGCATCGCGTGAAATCACACAAAGCCGGTGGGCAGTGCCCTCTTTGCGAAAAGCTCGCAAACCAACAAGGTGCTTTGGCTGGACGAGGTCAGTTGATTTGACCTCAAGAGCAATTTCTTCTCCAATGACAAAGTCAACTTCAAAGGAGCGGGTTCGCCAGTACATCAATGAAGCCGTTTTTGAGCAATAGGAAAGAAAAGCGCGCAGCTCCTGCGCTATAAAGTGCTTAAATGACTCACCGAACTCAACCGTTCCCGGCTTGAGACTTTTTCGGGCCAACATAGAATTCACCAGACCCACATCAAAGAAATAGAACTTTTTCTTTCCGGCAGACTTCCGACTGCCCGCTCTTTCTGAATAGGGTTTCACGAAAAAACCAACAAGTGTGTCAATCAAAATCTCAAAGTGATTTTGCACGGTGCGAGCTGGCACCCCACAATCCGAGGCAACTTTTGAATAGACAACTTCCTTCCCGCTCGAAAAAGCAACAACCTCAATGAACTTAGAAAACGCAGTGAGATTGCGAACAGCAGCTTCGGACTGGATTTCTTCTTTCAGATACAGCGACACGTATGCATTCAGTTCCTTCTCATAGAGCTCACTCTGGTAGGCACGAGGCAATCCGCCTCGCAACAAAAACCGATCC
>JANQPW010000356.1 GCA_028285285.1 Silvanigrellales bacterium | reverse complement strand
CTGTTTTCAGGCACAACTCGCACATCGGCTACTTGCGCAAAGTTCTGCAGCTCCCATCAGAACCCAAAACAGGAGATTGTGGCAGAGAGCGCAGCCGATCGCAGGCAGCCGTGGCAAAGAGTCTGGGTGTGAGTGTGCGTGGTCTCGGAATGATTTTGAAAGGAGAGCGAGCTCCCGGCCCAAAAGTGACGCAATCTCTAGCCACAAAACTGAAATGGAACGAAAGGGAGCGAGCCTATTTTGAAACTCTCGTTGCCTGCTTCAAAAACCCCGACGACCCTGTGTCTCAGCGCATGAAAGCCGATCTTCAGGTCGCTTCCTTCTCTGATGTCACCGATTTGAGCGCCCAGGCTCCGCTCACCAAGTTCTGGTATATGATTCCCGTGTTGGTCGCCTTGCAAACCGAAAGTGAAAGAACCCAAGACCAATGGATTCAGTTCCTCTGCCATCGTTTCGGAAATGCTCTCACCCCACAGGAAGCCAAATTTGCTCTCAACTCACTCTATGAGCAGGGCTACGCAGAAAAAACGACTCACACTGAAGACGGCCGGGTTTTCTTTCGAGCGGCAAAAAAGAACCCTTTGCACCTTGGGGACGGAAAAAGAAGCGACTGCATTCGCCACTTTCACAATCAAATGATCGCAAAAGCACAAACAGCACTTCACACAAATCCGCCGGAAGATCGCGAGTTTTTAGCTGCAACTCTTAAGATCCGACCCGAAAAATTTGAGGCGGCACGCAGGCGCTTGAGAGACTTCATGAAGAGCTTTGCCAGTGACTTTCATGAAGACGAAGAGTGCTCTGTTTTTCAAACCAACATTCAGTTTTTTTCGTTAGACACCCCTGCAAAATATGAGAAAGAGAAATCATGAACAGCATCCTGGGGAACATCTGCTACACCCTCCCTATTTCTTTGTTCGTTTTTATGACTCCCCTGAGCCAAACAGGACTGGCTGGCCCCGTTGTGGTGGGCAATGGTGGAGACGCCGTTTTCTGCAAAAAAGACGCCGACCACCCAGAGTTTGATGGCACCTACTCCCTGGACTACTTGCTGACATTCCGATCAAGCAATGGAAACAGCGATGTTGTCGAACCCAGAGATTTTGAAAGCAGTGCTGCGAGGATCCGAAAACTTCTCCGAAAAGTGCCGGATCTCTCCTATGCGTTTGAGCTCTTTATGCGAGACCTTTGGAACCTTGACGACCCTTCACGATCGCGATTCTGGCAAGAAGCAGCCTATGGCATCATCGATCTTGAAGACGAACGAATGGTGCGAAAACTTCCTCCCAACTGCCGGAGCGGAAGTGAGCAGCGTTCCGAGATCATTCAAGCAGTCGTGCGATTCGAAAGACCCGGAGCCATCATCTATGAATTTGATCCGGAGACCCTCGAGGATCTGCGAGCCACATCTGCACTTCAAGAGTCATTTTTACTGGTTCACGAGTGGCTCTGGGACGTCACAGATGATCCACTCACTGTGAGAAAGGTCAACCGTTACTTACACTCTACCCACGCGGAAGAGCACAGCAAAGAGGAATTTAGGCGCGCTCTTGAGAATTTCGGATTGGCCGCATCACCCAGCAGTTTTAAAAGTGTTTGCTTCCGAACTCCAGCCATAAGGGAGTTCATTGTGGAGAGCATGCAGTCTCCTTGTGATGACATCGAAGCTGAAGATCTCCAAGAAAGAAACACCCCATTCAAGAACCGGCTCAAACTGCTGCCACAAGATATTCCCGCGCTGCGAAACGGAGACTTTCATGGCCTCTCCCGACTCTACAGTGTGGTGCTCTCAGATCACGGCATCAACCACATCGACGAAGCAGCCTTTTTGGGTGTGAACTCCCTTAATTTTCTTGACCTTTCCAACAACAATCTCAAACGAGTCTCTCCATCAACACTCGATGGGATCAACGTCAAGAGCTTGGATTTCAGCAACAATAAGCTCTCGTCTTTTCCAGCACGTTTGTTTGCAAAGACTTACCTCGACTCGCCCGGAACAGACACGCGGCTGAACCTAGCGAACAATCGCATCAAGAACCTTCCAAAAAACATTGAGGGGCCCTTTGGCCCCCACACTTATTGGAATGTGATTGACTTGCGCAACAACCTGCTTGAAGAGGTGCCTGACTGGCTTTGCAACACCAAGGGAGCCGTGGTCAATCTCAGGGGCAACCCGTTGAATGATGAGGCTCAAGAAAAGATTTTGGAATGCAGGTCTGTCGAGTTCTGAAGGCAAAACCGGAAGCGGTGTTAGTCGTCACACACCACGCTGCCAAAGATTCTGTTCAAGTCGTAGTCTGCGTTCGCACACATAGCTCTCACTTCACTGTAGGCCTCGGAGCGACTTGGGTCTGAGGCGCGCTTGAGTGAGCTCACTACTGTGAAATAGGTGCATCGTGACTCACACTTTTGATCTCCTGAGGATGTCTCGTAACAACCTAAGTGAGACACCACCGGTCGACTTGTGTCGGTGAGTGCAGATCCCAAACCCCGATCATAGCAAGCCTCAGTGTTCTTCGCACGAGCCTGGGTTAACGTGCTTCCAACGGAGGCAATAGACGTGACGAAACGGGTTCCATGGCGACAGGGAACTTCACAGGTGTACCATCCAAAAGCCGTGTTCGCCGAAAGAAGCGAAGCAATAAGGGCACCGCCTGCAACCATGGGGCTAAAACACTTCTGAAAAAACGCTGGCAAAGATCTCATTCTCATTTCCTTTTTGCTGAATTTCTGTGCTTATTTGCACTTCGCAAACTCAAGCACAGCGGTTCAGGAGAAAGAAGTTCAAAAAGAAATTGAGGCGAAAAAGTCGGCACATCTGTGCCGCACCTCCCCACCCTAGGCTCTGACTCACCGGGTGTCTAAAATGACCTTCAATTTCAATTGGGCGTCAATGAGTTCCCGAACCCAACACTCCATCTCTTTGTTCGCCTCAATCACAAACTCCTGACCGCGGTACACCATCTGCAACACAGCACTGTTCTTTTCCAGTGTCCACCGGTTGAGCGTGTCGCCATGCCAGGAAAGAAACGAACCCGCGATTTTGGGATGGAAACAGCGGGGAAGCCGCACTTCGCTGCGATTCCTCCCTGGAATCGACAAACGGTTTTCTGATCGCCATTTCCAGTTCAAAAAGCCTGTGCCTGGACTCTGTGAGATATAGACTGTGTCGTTAGGAGGTCTGCCCCTTCCCTGGGGCGCGAGAACATGTGGAAAATTTCTGCGCTTCAATTTTTGAACAAGTGGATGCCGTTTGTTTGCTTCCACCCGAAGCACCTGTTCCACCTGAAGGTGTCCATGCAATGCCAAAAAGGAATCCCGTGGATGGTTTTGATGGGCAAACCAACCGAAGAACAAAAACAGGTCACCTTCTCCCACTCCCTGTTTTGCCAGATGAGATTGTGCCTGATTTGCCTGCCCCAGAGCCCCCAGGTTTCCATGCAGCACAGGATCGTGATGCACGGGCATGTCTGCCAGCTTTTTCCAACTGGCCCCGGACTTTTGTGCGGCATGATGCAGCGATGGGATGCTGGAACCAGACAAACCAGGGAACGGG
>JANQPW010000342.1 GCA_028285285.1 Silvanigrellales bacterium | reverse complement strand
CTGATGGGTGTTCCCTCTGGCCTCGCCAAGCCAGAGGCTCCAGCTCTTTCGGTGCTCGCCCCTTTTGAGTTTCTTACCCACGACGTTGTGAGCCGATTTCGGAAGGAAAGCGGGGCTTCCCTCCGCACTGGATTTTTGAGCACTTTGAACGACACGCTGAACCGGGTCCGATTGGGAAACACAGTTTGGGATGTTGTGATCTCAGACTTTACGCAACTCACGCTCCTTCAAGATCTCGATCGCCTGCAGCCTCTGGGGCCAGGTGGTCGGCCCACTCTGCCCGCTGTTTCGGGAAAGAACGGCAAGGTGGAAAACTCATTTGTTTCATTGCTCGCCGATCCGCTTGGGTTGATCTGCCGTGTTCCCCGAGACCAAAAGGACTTTGAGGTGACCAGCTGGCTTCGGCTGAGTGAGAGTTTGGTGGCCCAGGGTATCACCGGCGAGGTGGTTCTTATGGCTCCGCTTTCCGTTCAGGTGTTGCTTGCTCATGCCGTTCAGGAAGGCTCTTTGGGAGATCCCGAAACCCGTGTTGCGGTGAAGAGCTCACGGCGGAGCACCGATGCACGCGTGGAGTGGCTTCAACGGTTGCATTGGCAAACACGAGCCGCAACCGTTTCTCTGAAAGCTGAGGTGCTTTCTGAGCCTGTTTCTTGCGTTGTGAGTTTTCTGTCTAAATTTTGGACAACAAAGGCGCTTTTTGCGGGCTCCAACACACAGAAGATTGTGTTTGTTGTTCCCGGCAGAAAAACAATTGTGAAGGAGTTGGGTGCCGCTATCACTACGGAGAGTCCACGAATTCCCCTAGCTCGTCACTTTGTATCGGTGTTGGTGAGCCGAAGAGAAGACCTTGTGAAGCGCGCAGGTATGTGTGTGTATCCTTCTCCACAAGCGCAACGGAATGAATGCCGTTTTCAGTCTTTGGGGACCATTCTTCGCCATCCCAGCATTGCTGAAGGAGATCGGAAAACTTTGATGCAGTCATTCCATAAGAGCCGAAATGTTGAGTGAGACGCTGTGCTGTGGTTGTTAGCCTGCTAAAGTGAAAGGGCTCGTTCTTTCAACTTCATCTTTTTGTGGGGTCGTGTTTTCAAAAAGCTGTAAGGCGGCCGTTCTGGCCTCTTTACTCCAAACCCTTGTTCCTTCACTCATGATGCTCACCTGACTGTAGCTGGAGATGATCTTCTCCAAGGAATGGATCAGTCGAGCATCCGCTGTTTTCTTGAGACAAGCCAGTGCCCCATCGAGTTGACCCAGATGGGAATGGCATTTTGCTGCCATGAGATATCGCTCTGCAGCGGAGTAGAGTATCTGAGCTCCTTCGTAACAGCGTGATTCATACATTGCCGTGGCATTGAGATGAATGAAATTGAGTCCATGCTTCCCTTCGCGACGAGCCGCGCCAGCCATTTTTTCAGCAATGGAACGAACGTGTCGCTCAGGAATGGCTGACCAATAGTGGTTCAACAAACCATCATCGCGGGAGAGCGTTTTGACAGAGATCTCAACGAGCTCTAGTTTTTTCAGGGTTGTGGTCCAGAAAGCCAGATCTTCAGCGGTGCGCCGGTTCAGCGGCAATTCGCGCACAAATGCCCGCACCATTCCAAAGTCGAGGTGGTCAAATGCTGTTCTGAGGGTTTCTTCGCGTGAGAGAAAATCCCTCAAGTGTGTCCATGCTGCTTCTCGGTAGGCGTAGCGAACAAACTCTTCAACAAGCCCTGCCTGTGCATAAATTTCGAGGGCTTTTCCGGTTTTTCCAAGAGATTTGTAAAGCTGTGCGGTGGCCCCGTACAGCTCAGGCGTTTTTCGGGCAGCTTGTTCAAGACATCGGGCTGCGTCTCCCTTCAGCCCAGCCTTGAGGTACGCATCACTTGCTTCTTCGAAGAGTTTGTGGCGTTCAAACATGGCACCGGCACGGTTAGGCCGTTCCAATTCAAAGAGAATGGCGCAGGC
>JANQPW010000328.1 GCA_028285285.1 Silvanigrellales bacterium | reverse complement strand
TGTGTTGTGGGTCAAGGAGAACTCAAGGCAAGGGCCTTTGACCCTTTGTTTAGCCTGAACCACACCTGTGCCATGATCCGAGACAACCTGAAAAGGATGAGCCGCCGGACCTGGTGCACGACAAAGAAAACCGTCAACCTGAAGCACCTGCTCCACATGTACGCCTGGTTTCACAACTCAAGATTGCTCAAAAAAAGAGCTCTTCTGGCTGGGTGATGCCACCAATTGAGGGAACCAGTTCTTAAGAGGCGCTTCGGAGGCTCCACGACTCCATAGAAATGGACTCCATCAGTTCTCGATCCTCCAGAAGGCGGAATGAAGCAGCCGGGTTTTTGAAGTCGGCAACAAATGGGTTCCGGATGCCGAACTGGTTGGCAACCCACTCGTTGTATTTGATTTCCCAGATATTGGGAGGATCGACCTTAGCCCAGTTCCGGTATGTGTTGATGTGCTCTCCATACAACTCCGAAATGCCATAGCTCACACACATATAAAGGATGCTGCGCGCCAAGTCGCCCTGTGTGCGCATGGGAATGACCCACTCCTTTTCATTGTCAAATCCAAAGTCACTGAAAATTCCATCCATCTCTATGTTGTATGAGCGCACGACTTTGTCGTTTTCCACATCAAAGGGCCAATGCCGCCTGTGAGAGTTGAGTCCGCGTTCCGCTGCTGCAAAGTTCAAAGGATTGGTTGTGGCCCCGCGAACAATGTCCAATTCCACGCCCGTTTTTTTGAGATAGGTTTTCAAAAACGACTTTGGAATGATGTGCTCGATGCTGTACCTTTTTTTTCGCCGTAGGAGATCAACAGACACCCCTGCGTAGACAGAATGGATGAACTCATCGTCTGCTTGATCGAAAAAATCCCAAAAGAACTTTTTCTTCTCCTTGGAACTCCAATCACTGTAGAATGTGTTGCTTTTGTAGATGCCGCCAGCCATGTCGAGAAATTCACTTCTGTTCATTTGAGACTCCTTTTTTGAAGGCTCAAAAATATCCTTCAGTGCTTTCTGAAGAAACGTCACATTCTTGTTTCCTCAAATGAGTTGGCGTCTGGAGGCTGTCTCACTGAAGAGAGAGTTCGTAGAGATCGTAGTGTTCCTTTGTCATTCCGAGGCTACGGTAGACTTTCTGCGCGTGATGATTGTTTTTTTCCACATAGAGCCGTATGTACGGCATTCCTTGGTCGTTCGCCAGCTTTTTGAGGTGCTGGAACAGGGTACTGAAAACTTTTTTCCCTCGGTGTTCGGGCAAAACGTAGAGGCTTTGAATCCACCAAATCTCGCTGTTTCTCCAATCGCTCCATTCTCGGGTGAGCATCACACTGCCAAGAATTTCAGACGAGTTGCACGCAACAAAAATATCTCCTTTTGTTTTGTCGTTGACAACAGCACTGACACCGCATGAAACACGATCCCGGTCTAAATCGAGATCTTCGCTCTCGCTTGCCATCTTCACCTGAAAGTCAGCGATTGTTTCCACGTCTCCCGGCTTTGCAGCTCTGATCGTCACCGTCATCTGAGTTCTCCCCTTTCATTTCAGTCCTTAAAACGAAACATCTCGGTTTTGAATGGTTCGGTTCAGGGCGCCACCCACATCACCAAAGTCACGGCTTTGGTTCAGGAAGCGCAGATTGAGGCCAATGGACCACTCTGCGTTCCGCTCAACAACAGCTCGCTCTTTAAGACGCTTTATTTCAATATCTAGACAATCTTGAATGTTGACAAATGACAGCTTTTGCAGGGACTCATAGCGCAGTTCTGGTTCTGGTAGCTCGGTGTCTTGGGAGTTGGTGAGGGTTCTCCTTTGAAAAGTGAAGCGCAACCACTTGAGAGGTTGGTAGTCAGCACGAAGGCCAATGGTTCGTTTGACAAAATCCTCGCGGTTTTCAAGTGAGCCCACATCAAAGGTTTCAAACGAGTTCGAGTAGGTCAGCTTGAGGTGGAAGGGAAAGGACAACGAAATGCTTGTGCTACCAAGGTGAATGCGCTTTTTTAGAGGGCTCCAACTCAATGAGGTGTTGGCTGAAACGGGAACCCACGGTGAGCCACTCACATCCCCTGTGAGAACGATGTCTCCCCAGGGATCGATCTCTTCAGCGAGCTGACCCCGGCGCAGGCGAGATTCAACGTTCTCTTTAGTTGATTCGGCATCAAAATTGTAGCTCGTGGAGATTCCCAGTCCAAAGGGAGATGCCTTCCAGCGTTGCACGAGTCGAAACTCCTCATAGGGAAGCCATTGAAAGCGCTCATCAAACTCCTCTTTGAGCACAAGTTGGCGATAGCTCTTCAGCTCACGTTGGGCCCAGGTCAGGAGAGTTTTGCTGAATTTGGGGTCTTTGCTGGCTTGAAAAATTTGCTCTCCCTGAACTTGAGGTCTTTGCCCGTCAGAAGAGCCTGAGTCAGAAGCCAGAATAT
>JANQPW010000321.1 GCA_028285285.1 Silvanigrellales bacterium | reverse complement strand
GACTCGGTCAAAGAAATCCAAAGAAATTGGATTGGTCGCTCTGAAGGAGCCAACGTGACATTCCGCGTGGCAAACTCAGATGGTTCTGACAGTGAAAAGACTTTCGAAATTTTCACCACACGCGCAGACACCCTCTTTGGAGCCACCTATATGGTGCTGGCACCAGAGCACCCCTTAGTGACTCAGATCACCACCCCTGAACAAAAGGCCGCCGTCGATACCTATGTTACTGCTGCAGCTCGCAAATCGGATCTCGAGCGAACAGATCTTGCCAAGGAAAAAACCGGAGTTTTCACCGGAGCGCATGCCATAAACCCCGTGAACAACGAAAAGATCCCCATTTGGATCAGCGATTATGTGCTCTACAGTTACGGAACCGGAGCCATCATGGCTGTACCTGGCCACGATGAGCGAGATCACGACTTTGCAAAAGCTTTTGATCTCCCCATCATTCAAGTTGTGAAACCCGAAGAAGACTGGCCTCATACCATTGAAGAAAAAGCTGCACCTAGCAAAAAAGGGACACTGATTCATTCAGGGTTTCTCGATGGCCAAAGTGTTGTTGAAGCGCAGAAAAGCATCGTGACTTGGCTTGAAGAAAAGGGATGTGGAAAGGCCCAAATCAACTACAAAATTCGCGATTGGCTTTTCAGCCGTCAACGCTACTGGGGCGAACCCATTCCCATTTTGAAAGACAAAGATGGAGTTGTGAAAGGCTCAATTGCCGATGCCGACCTGCCGCTCACGCTCCCTGAAGTTGAGTCTTATGAACCGACAGGTGATGGAAAATCTCCCCTCTCCGCGATCACAAATTGGGTGGAGCGCAAACTTCCAAATGGGGAAACAGCCTACCTCGAAACTGACACAATGCCGGGCAGCGCTGGCTCGAGTTGGTACTTTCTTCGCTACTGTGATCCCCAAAACTCCGAGCAAGCCTGGGCTCCCGAGAAGGCCAAGTATTGGCTCCCCGTTGACCTCTACATTGGCGGACAAGAACATGCCGTAGGCCATCTTATGTACGCGCGCTTTTGGACCAAGGTGCTCTTTGACGCCGGTGAATGCCCCGTTGACGAACCTTTCCAAAAGCTCGTGAACCAAGGCATGATCTTAAGCGGCGGCGCCAAAATGTCTAAATCAAAGGGCAATGGCGTGAACCCAGATGTGGTCATTGAAAAATATGGTGCAGACGCCCTGCGAGTTTACGAAATGTTTATGGGCCCTCTCACACAGGCGAAAGAATGGGATGACTCTAACCTGGCAGGAATTCACCGATTCCTTGGAAGAGTGACAAGACTCTTTCTCGATGAGGAAGGTAACTCACGGCTGAACGATGAGAAAACTCAGCTGCCTGAACAAAAAGCCCTGCACAAAACCATTAAGAAGGTCAGCCAAGACATCGAGTCTCTGAACTTCAACACGGCAATTTCCCAGCTCATGATCTTTGTGAACCACGCCTACGACTCCAAATGCGTTTCGCAGGAGTTTCTTTTGCCGTTCTTGCAACTCCTTTCTCCGTTTGCCCCACATGTCTCTGAGGAGCTCTGGAAAAGGTGCCACCCTGAAGCCCGTGCCGCTGATGTGTCATCAAACAAATATCCTTTTGTTTCTCTGTCTCAATGGCCAGCCTGGGATGAGTCACTCACCATAGATTCTGAAGTTCGCATGGGGGTTCAAGTGAATGGCAAGCACCGAGGGGAAATCTTGATTCCCAAAGATGCCGACAAAGCCACTGCCGAAGTGGCCGCAAGGGCTGTTGACTCGGTAAATGCCGCTCTTGATGGGAAGGAGCTTAGAAAGCTGATCTATGTGCCAGGTCGCATTCTCAACTTTGTTGTGGGCTAGGAACGGAGAGGCTCCTAAATTGCTGAGATGATCCAACGATGAGCCCCAAACAGATCTGTGAGGCTATCATAGGCCGCTTGCGCAGCTGCACTGTGTGTGGTGTTGCCCCTTCCAAAAATAACAAGCTGTCGCAAGTTTTGCGCTTCCCAACCAATGAGCAGTGCATCATAGTTTGCCTGCGAGAGGTTTGTGCCTCTCAGAAAGCTTGAGAAGTTCGTCGCAGCTTCCACATTCCAACCTCCGAGATCCTGGTCAAACGCAGTGGCGCCATTGAACATGGACATGAAGGTCTCTCCAAGAGAGGTGTTCCAACCGCCGATGTTCTGATTAAAGGAGGTTGCACCTGAGAACATAAAGTCAAAAACCCTCGCTTGACCTGTGTTCCAAGCGGAGATGTTTTGATTGAACTGTGTCGCTCCCTCAAACATCGCGCGAAATGACGTGCCTGCAGCCACGTCGGCAAAGATAGGCTGATTGAAAGAGGGGTTCAAACGGAACATAGACGAAAAATTGGTCACATTTCCTGTGTTCCACCCACTCAGGTTTTGATTGAAAGACATCAAAGTAAACATAAACGAGAGGTTTTCGGCCTGAGACATATTCCATGATCCCAGAGGCTGGTTGGAGGCGCTTGCTCCGGAAAACATAAGTGAAAAGTCTCGCCCATTCGCAACATTCCAACCACCAATAGGCTGGTTGAAGGAGGCGGCACCACTGAACATCGCCGCAAAGCTTGTGCCAGCTGCCACATTCCAACCTGAAATATCTTGGTTGAACTGCGAGGCACCGCTGAACATACTGCTAAAATTGGTGCCCGCACTCACGTTCCACGCGCTCAGATCTTGATTGAATTGTGAGGCGCCGGAAAACATTCCAGAGAAATTCTGTCCACTCGAAACGTTCCAACCCCTCACATCTCCATTGAAATTTGTGGCCCCATCAAACATCTCAGAAAAGTTGGACACCGCAGAAACATTCCAACCACTCAGGTCTGCATTGAAGCTCGAGGCATCTTTAAAAGCCGCGCTCAGGTTGCTCACGCCGCTCAAGTTGGGAGTGTCGGTTGCTGTGACCTGAAGATTGGAACAACCCGAAAACGCTCCACCTGCGCTCCCAAACTGCAGAGAGCCCCAATGGGTTATGCTCAAGATCTTCGCTGCATCCGTAGGGCCATCAAACTGAATCCCCTGAAAAAGTCCTGTTATTTTAACAGTGTAGGTTCCGGCAGAACTGTAAGTGTGAGTTTTTGCACCATCAAGCCAACTCGAGATTTGGTTTCGTGTTCCATCTCCCCACTCCACATAGAAGTCATAGCTGCCACCGCTCACAAGCGGAAGGGAGATCTGGTTTGCCTCGGTTGAACCCGGTATATCGGTTTGCCAGACCGACTGAAACGAATCTGGAAAACCCGAGGCCGCGCCAGAAAGAGCAGCCATGTTGCTGCTCAGCGCCCCCGCAGCGACGCTGATTGTACCCGTGTAGTTACCATTTGAAACCGGATTTGGACGCACCTGAAAGGTGCAAGACTGTGACGGATTGAGAACCACACCCAGACAATTGTTGTTGATGATCTCAAAATCTGAAGCATCACCAGTGAGAATCGCGTTTGAGACAGCTTCCGAGGCTCCAGCACCGCTGTTTGTGAGAGTGAATGTGACCGACGCTCCGGGGGAAGAACCCGTGGGAACGTTCATGTCAGTGGCACTCGATGGGGAAAGGCTCAATTGAGGATCAAAGCCCGCAGCCAAACCACTCAAACTCGCAGAGTTGGAAGTGTTGGTGCCGTCACTCACCACGAGTGTTGCTCCAAAGGAGCCATTCTGGTCGGCCGATGGGCGCAGCTGAAACGTGCAATTGCCCTCCGGAGCAAGGCTATTTCCGGTGCACCCATCGGCCAGCAGTTCAAACTGACCGGCTGAAGTGCCAGAAAGACTCGGGATCATCAGCGGAGCTGAAGACAGGTTTCCAGAGTTGGACACAGTAAAAACAACTGGAGCTCCAGGTGAGACACCTCCAACGAGGCTAAATGAGCTAACGGTTCCAGGAGTCAGATCAAGTTGGACGCTGTCGGGAGGTGAAGTTTCACTTGGGGTACTCCCTCCTGAAGCTTCTCCACTCGAACCTCCGACAGTGGTCGTTTCCCCAGAAGAGGGCTCTGATTGCCCCGCTGTCGAATCTGCAGAAGAAGTGTTTCTTGAGTATCTGTGAGTCGCACTGGAAACAGCTGAATAGGGAGTTTCAACGCCCCATTCGTGCGTGAGAGCAAGAAACACGTCATAACTCGAAACCTCATTCAATCCATCAACTTCACACGACGTGATTTTTTCTGGGCAACCGGCGGTCGAACAGAGGCATTCACCCAAGAAAACAAGCTCCCCTTCTCCGGCAGCATGATAGATCTTTGCTCCCGTAATTCCCGACCAATCGTCTCCTGCAGGAGGCGACCACGTGACCCGAATTCGCGTTGTCGGAGTACCCGCCGTGACCTCCGTGATCGCGGAGCTCGAAAGTCTTGCAGTAAGCGCGGGATCAATTCTCAGCAGCACGCTTTCAAAGTCTTCTCGGTCTGACAGAATCTCCTCAGAAAGAAGTGCAACGCTTTGTGGTGGAAGATCATCTCCCAAGTGACGGGCAAGCATTGCAAAGATCTGTTCTTTCAGTTCAACTTTTTCCTCGGCAGAAGCTGCTTTTGTCAAAACCATCACAGTCTCTCTATAAGCAACCAGAGTGCTCATAAGACCGAGATCCACAGTTTTCTCAGATGCGCTCAGAAGGGCATCGAGGATATCTACCCAAACCTTAACGCTGGTGATCTCCGAGCCATCTGCCTTGGCCACTCCCTGAAGGTATTCCACATTCTGGCCCGCAACCTCTGACACAATTTGAGCGATGGTTTTCTGATCGACTCCGCTTTCAACAAGCTCACGGATTGTGATCTCCAAAATGCGCTGAACCACAAGGGGTCCGGGTTCAAGAGAATCAAGCTCTTGCAAGTCGGAATTGATGGCGG
>JANQPW010000316.1 GCA_028285285.1 Silvanigrellales bacterium | reverse complement strand
AGCGGCGAGAAACGTTTCCCACTCCCGATCTGACCACAACCCGGTGGGGCGTTGTGCTGCTGACGCGGCTCGAGTTTCTGAGGCCTTGCCGGTTTTTTCAGAAAGGGGCTTGTTTCTCATGCCCGTGGGAGCCACAGGGAGCTCTCCCGCAACCCGCAGGCTGCAGCCTTTGACATGCGCCAAGGGTGCGCGTCCTTGAAGTTGAAAGGCACGGGGTTGTGGAAGTGTGCACCCCATGTCTTCTGTGAGGAGTGCTGGGTAGCTGCTGCTGTTGCCCTGGTCGACAAAGGCCAGCAAACCCACTTGGCCGTGTGGGAGCACTTTCCACTGCCGGGGGCAAATGGCCATTACCGAAAGGTTTGGATTGCAGAGAAAGTGGTCCAGCCGTTCCTCGGCCCCGGAAAAGGTATAGGCCTGGCTGACCAACTCGCACATGCCGTACTCAGAGCCCAAGATCACCCCATGGGTGGAAAAACATGAATAGATGTGCCGCAACCACTCGCAAAGGCCATTGCGGTTCAAGACCTGGGTTTTGCCTTTTGTGCCACCCGTGTCCACAACGAGAAGCTGTTCAAAGCCTCGCGAGGGGAGCTGCGAGGGTGAAAAGGGAACCTGGAGGTGGTGAAAGGATGTGCCAAACACCACACACCGTGGCTGTCCTGCTTCTTGAAGCCTTTTCAATTCAGAACTGAGGTTCTCTGGCCGGGCCCAAACAACGGGTTGTCCCAAGTTCTGAAACTCCTGGATCATGTCAGAAAGAGAAGAATGGGGCCAGTCGGCTGGGGAGGGCACGAGGCTGCAGACGGGGATGTGGCCCAGCTCGTCTTTTGAGAGCAGGGATCCACCGAGGTGTCGGCCAAGAAAGGCATGGAAACCCTCCAACGAGGCCCGCGCAGCTGCCTCGTGGCACGACTGGCTCAGGCAATGTGATCCCGGCTCGCCAAAGGTGCTGCCGCTCGACCGAAAACAGCGGTGTGGTTCGGAGTCACCTTGGAAAACCCTCAGCTTTTTAAAGGCACGAATGGAAAGAAAGGGCAGCTTGATCGTCTGTTGGGGGGAGTCTACAGAAACAAACCAGCTCTCCAGCCGAGGGTTTTGAGCCAGCAAAAGCTCTTGCTGCCGTCTGAGGTCAGTGGCCAGACGGCTCCAGGGGTGGTCGGGAACCTGTGAGAGTGTCTGTGTTTGCACTTTGACCTTTCTGATCTTGCGCCAGGGTTCGCTTTCTGCCAGAGAAATAAGAAGCAATCAATTCTCCGCTGAGAGCGTGGTCTTCTGCAACGTCCGGGTCAAGGGAAACATGGAAAAGAGTCGTTCCCTCACCAGGAACCGGTGAAAGCTGCACGAGGCGCAGCTCAACTTCAGAGTTTGTGCCATCTTTTTTAGCATTTGGGCTCAGCTGCTCCACACGTGCCACGAGATTGACAGAAGTGAGAAGATCGATTTTTGCAGTTTCCCAAACGTCAAACAGAAGCACGGTTTCCACCTTGCAGCGCCGGAGCCAACGTGAAAAGGCAGGATCGTTCAAAGACCAGAAGCGCAGCGAAGGGATTCGTTCCCAACCGTAAAAGGCACTGGGAGAGCGCCGTCGTTTGAAGGGGCTTCGATCAATCAAGTTGTTCAGAAGCCCGTCTTTGTGCCATTGCGAGAAGCTCATCACATGGGGGCGAGCGAT
>JANQPW010000290.1 GCA_028285285.1 Silvanigrellales bacterium | reverse complement strand
CTTCCACCACATTCTTGAAAACCAGAGCTTGCTCGACTCGCGCTTGTTCAACAACACACTGGCGATCTACAGCCGTTCTTCTGAGCCACAGCCGGAGCCGCTTCCTGCCGTAGATGCTCGTGCAGCAGCCACCACTGCGGTGGCGGAACCAGCAGTCAGCGCTGCTGCCCGTCCAGATACTGCTGTGGCAGGGCCCGCAATTGCACACCCGTCTCCTTCACAAGATTCACTCCTGACTGTGATCAAGATCGAAGAGTCCGGTTTTAAAAAGCTCTTTGAAGAGCTGCTCATTGACAACACCCAAAGAGACCTCCGCTCCCAAGACATCACCGCTGCGGATGTGGGCACGGTGTTCAGTGAGCGCACCTCTCCTCTCTCGTTTTTGAGCGCCAGTGATCGTTACCTGCTTGTGGGAAGACAAGTCACCAGGCAACGCATCGTGGCGGTCGAGACCCGCTCTTCAAGCTGGCAAAGCTGTGAAACTTGGAACCCCCGCTATAAAAAAATTGAGCGAGAGATTTGTCAGCCCAGCTGGAGTTTTGTGGAAAACCCAGACTATGATCCACAGTTCCGATGCCCCGTCGACGACCAGTTCAGCACCTGCGTTGATGAAAACAAAAACCGCTTTTCCAAGGGCATCTGGACCCTGGGCGAAGTGAGCTGCCAAACCAGCACTTACTGGAGGGGCATGTGCGAGCGCTACCGCTGGGTCACCAATGAGTGGCAATACCCCGTGCTTCAGCAAGAGCACAACACAGAGCTGGCGGTTTACCGCTTTGGAGACGACACCTTTGCACGGATTGACAACCCAGAGGAAGGTGGCGAGAGATTTTCCATTCCAGGGCGAGCGCTCGAACACAAGAGCTTTTCCTTCCAAGGTGGTTACCTCTATGCCACCATGCAAGACTTCAGCTTTGAATCGGCCACCGCGCGCGCCATTCCCTCAACCTCTGTGCGCTCCTATAAGGTCGAGGAAGACGCCCTCATTGAAGCGGGCTCTCTGAGCAACATTGCCCCCAACGAAGATCTGAAATCGGTTCTGTTTGAAGATGACATGCTCTACTTCGTGACCTTCCGCAGGGTGGATCCGCTCTTTGCTGTGCGCCTCTCCACACCGGGCCTGCCCCAGCTCGTGGGGGAGCTCAAGGTACCCGGGTTCTCTAGCCAGTTGATTGCTCACGAAAACAAGCTCATTGGCATTGGCCGTGATCAAGTTCCCAACGCCTCCACCCCATGGAACAGCTGGAGACCAAAAGTGAGTGTTTACGACGTGTCGGACCCTTCTGCACTTTTTGAGCTGTCGACCAACATTTTTGCCACAGATGTGAGCTCCGCCTGGAGCCAGGCCGATAGCGATGATCAGGTTTATCATTTTGCTGCCACAGACGACACACTCTTCCTTCCCCTTGCCGTCTCCGACTGGAACGCACCAGAAAAGCTCTGCCAGTCGCGTTCCGTTCACACCGGTCGGGTGGCCATTTCGAACTTCTCCACCAACCCTCCCACCACCGCAGAAGTCACACTTGACGCTCGGATCGATCGCGTTCATTCCCCAAAGGCGGGTTCAGCCCTCGCCTTTGGCGACTCACTGGTGGCAGCACTGCGCGCTGGAGAACAGGGTTGGAGTGCACAAAGTCTCCACAGGAGCCCCCGAACGGTGGGCATCTACCGCATTCCAGGTTCGGATCAAATTGTTGCCATTCAAAGCATTGAAGTTGCCGGCAACACGGCCGCGCTTGAACTGGCCCTGGGCACCAAAGGCGGCCTTGAAGGAGGGGAGGTCTTGGCGCGGGCACGGTTGCCCATTGAGCTGATCCAGTGTTACGGCATGCCACGGGTTCGTTTCTTTGGAAAACAGGTGGTTTTCCTGTTTGACTCCTACGCCTCCCAAGGCGGGGAGAATTTCCACTCTACTTACGAGTGGGGCTTCCGCTTTGGCGAAGCTTCCATTGAGGCCCTCTCAGCTGAAGAGGCCAAAGCGCTCGCCCAAAGGCCTGTTTCTTGGTGTGCGGTGCCGTTTCCTTTTGCTGAAGTGGGCTCCGCTGCCGATCTCATTGCGCGCTATTCTGCCCAATCTTTCATTTGCAAACAGCTACCTCCTGAGGAAGTGAGTTCGTGGCAAACCTATGGATGCAACCAGCACGGCCTCTGCAATCGCTGGTGAGGCACATCAGTACCTCACTTGACTTCTTGAAAGTTTCCAAAGAAATTTGCCCACCTGTGCCCAGCTCGTGGCAAAAATGCGAATCGAATGACCGTCTGACGACTTGAGCATTTGTTCAGGCACTCTCCCCTTTTCTTGAAACTTGTGCCTTCTCTTGGTAGGGCCACAGGGTCTTGACACAGTGACTGGCCGTGCGCTGGCACTGTGTTCTTTGGAATTCAGAGGAGAATTTTTGGTATGAACACAGTCACTTCCTTCAGATCATGGTTTCGAGCGCCCCTCGCCGGTTTAGCACTGGCCTCAGCTGCTGTTCTCGGTGCCTGCGGTGCTCCGGCAGCACAAGAAGAGCTGAGCTCACAAGGCATTCCCACAGCCCGTTTGCAACCTTTGACCATCACAGCAAAACACCAAGAGGTTGGCAAGAAAACCACCTACAAGGTGCTCATCCCCAACCGCCAGGGGCGTGGTCAGGTCGGCATCATCATGGTTTTTGAAGGGTGGGACAGCCTCCGCTCCTTCGACAAAGACGACTTCAAAGTGTCGAAGTTCGTGCGCAAAGACAATGGTTCTGCGGGCAAATGGAAGGGCGTGGACACTGACGACGCCACCATGTTCATGGATGGCTACGGCCGCATCTCAGTGACCATCCCCTTTGAAGAGTATGAGCAAGATGTTGACGCCTATCGTGTGAAGGTCAATGACGTGCGCAACCCCAGTCATGGTCCGCTCTTCAACGGACGCGTGAACGTGTGGCTCAACTTGGGCGAATACACCAACTACGTGGGCCAAGCCACTTGGCTTCAAGGTGCCTACCAGTAAGCACCGCAAAATCTGCCACGTTTTTTCAATCAACTGAGGAAACGTGTGCAGATTTTGACGCCACCTAAAATATTGAAAAACATCACCATTTTCTCTTAAAAAGATCGTCGCTAGAGAGCGTCTTCGACATTTTGATCTTTTGCCACACGGGGCATAGAATCAAGCCACTGTTGCAAAACTCAAGGAGGAGAATGTGATGATGAAAGCAACCGGAAGTGCTCTTGCGACCGCAGGTGTCTTGGCAGCGATGTCTGGCCAAGCCTTTGCAGCTAAAGAAGTCTGGTACGATGGCGAGTCTGTGCGCACCGACACATCGGGGCAAGCTTGCGAACTC
>JANQPW010000288.1 GCA_028285285.1 Silvanigrellales bacterium | reverse complement strand
ATCGACAGTGAGCCTTTCCTCATGGCAAATAAGTTTTTTTCGGTGAGCGATGTTGCTTCTCTCCGCAAGAAAGCAACGCAGCTGGCTGCGCGCCATCTTGAGGCCCAGGTAAGCCCTCACTGCCGTGACATCGTCGTGCCATTACAGGGCATGAAAGCCGCTGCAAACATGTTGGCCCAACAACAGGAGGCTGAGAAGCGCCGCGCTGCATCAGACCGAAAGCAGGGCACTCATGCTGATCCCCTAGGAAGCTCGGAAGCCTTGCCCATTAGCACTTTCGTGGGCGCTGAAGGGAGCACGGGCTTTGTCTATGAAGTGACCTTCGAAATTGAAAAGCCAAAGGCTTGGATTCAGGGAGCACGGTGGCACTTCCGCAGCGTTGAGGCCGCTATGGCCGTGACCCAGGCACTGAAGGAAGACTTTGGCGACAATGCGCCAGAGTATTTTGAGGTGATCACGGGCGAGAGCATTCGTCGCTTCCTCCTCCAAGACTTTCCAACAGTGTTCGATCACGAAGACGAAGCCGTGTTGTTTTTGGGGGTAGAGGCAGACAGTGACGATGCCGTTCGCGCACGCCTAGCCGCACTCCGAGCACGTGCCGGCAGTTGCCTGGAGCAGCCCCGGGCTGAGTCTTTAGGGGGCCCCCTTGACCCCCATGACCTCCGTTTGGTGTATGAAAGCCAGCCCGAGTTTTTGAGCCTTGGAAAAGAGGAGTTTGAATCTCTCATCAAACCCCGGGAAGTTCTTCCCAAGAAGCTGCGCACGAAGTGCAAAACCGACATGGAGATCCGCACGGAATATTTGGCGGACGTCATTCGTCTGGTGACGCAAACCCCAGCGCAAGGGAATGGCTTTCAGAAGGAAGATGTGATGTTTGGGCATCTCACTCCTCGAAAAACCGCTATCATTCATTGGAACATTGGTGGGTTTGATCTTTACAACGAAGAGTCGTCTCATGCAGCGTGGTCTTATCTGGAAAAAGTGATTGGCCAGGCTCAGCAGCTTTCCCACCAAAAAGACCCTCTCCCCAGCGCCTCCTTTTCTGGGGAACACGGCATTGCGGGAAAGGCCGCTTTTTTGTGGATCAATCACATTCCTCCCCAAGACTACGAGCGCATGTGTCAGGTGAAAGATGCACTTGATCCCAGTGGTTTGTTCAACCCTGAAACCCTCTTTCTGAGAAGCTCGTTGGCCCGCTCCTTGAGGGCTCGGCTCATTGGCTTCAGCCACCGTCAGGTCATGTCTCTTGCCGAGCAACTCCAAAAAGACTCCGCAGAACAAAACCAAACAAGCGCGGATCACAGTGCTTCAGACGAACAGGCGCGTTTAGAGCGAGATCCTCTGGCCTTCGCGCTGGAAGAAGCCCAGAGATGCACTCGTTGCAATTCCTGCAAAATTTGTCCGGTGATCGACGCTGAACATGAGCTTCGTCGAGAAAACGCCAGCTCAGCCACCCAACCCGTTCTGCCCAGCAAACGCAATCTGGTGATGTTTTTAGAGTGGGTGAGTGCACTGGGCAAAGGAAAGTCTTCTTCTGAACTACCGGCACAGGTCAAAGGCATGTTTTCGGAAGCAGCATCTTTGCTCGGAAAGTGTTTCTACTGCCGAAAGTGCGATAAGGCCTGCCCTGTCGACATCAACATTCACCCCATGGTGCAAGCATTTCAAAAGCTCGGCAAGCTGCCACCGAGCGCCACTTCCGGAAGTCCTCGAGTGGTGGCCGCCTTGTTCCATTTTCTCTGCGAACGACTCATGGGAGAAGATAGGTGGAAAGATGACACCTACCGACTGATGGGCTTGGGCGTTTTGCTGAGCCGCCCCTTTATGAAGCTCTTTCTCCGCATGAGACAGATCCCCGACTGGTTGAAGACCTACTTCACCCCACCACAGTTTGCACTGGTGGCTTACGAGGCCGCCCGTGCGGGCGTGCGTCACCAACCCAAAGACAACTTTGTTTTGTTGAGCCCCTCGCGGGATCAAAACTATGTGGCTCGCAGGGACGCTTCTGAACACTCAGAAACCCAGCACATCTACGTGCGTTACCGTGGCTGCATGGACACCTATGCGAACCCATCGGCAACAGAATCCGTTGATAGTTACTTTAAAGAACACTTGGGGGCTCGGTTTGTGGACCTTGAAAAGAAAATGTGCTGCGGCTTCCCTTTTGAAGCCGACGGGCTGCACGAACGCGCCAAACAAAGCCGCTTTCTTTCCCTCACGGAAATTGCTCGTTGCATTTCCACTGTTTCCCGAAGGGTTGATCGAGAAACGCCCATCTTGTTCACTGTGTTTTCCAACTGCCCCACCTGCGTTGAAGCCATCAAAGAAATGAAATTGCTGCTTTCTGACCCACTGCAACAGGAACGCCTCAGTGCCAAGGCAGGTCTACCGCCGGGTTTCAACTTCAACTTGCTCGACTTTGAGGTGAAAGACACGGCCGAGCTGGCCATGACCTTGTTGCATGACATTGAGCGGCAAAAGCAAACAAGCTCCTTGGAAGCAGGGGTTGAAGCCGACAAACCCGATCCCCAAAAGCGGGGCGCTCTCAAGATACTGCGCAAAAAATCATCGAAAGTGGTGGGCTTGAAAGTTCCCTGCCACAACACTCCTGAAGCCACCCAGGCGCAAATCGATCTGCTCAAAATGTACTACACCGGCGTGGAGTCTTACGATCGCTGCTGTGGACTCTCGGGCACAGGGCGCCTCAAGCACCCGAAAATTGGCACAAAAATCTCTGAAAAGCTGTTTGAGCAGATCCGCGCGGCCCCCCCAGAGGCCGTGGTGAGTGGGTGCCCTTCTTGTCGTGATGGTGTCTCCATCCAAAAGAACATCCTTGAGGGGAAGAGGGACCGCCTCGCTAACTTTGAAGTGTCTGGAATTTTTCAACAAATTCTCAAAGACGCCGAGCTCCACACGAACTCTCCCAGCAAATGAGAAGCGGCCTCACAAAATATGAGATTGGCCCTTGACGCTCCTCGCGTGCTGATTAGGTTTCCCCTCCAGAGAATTGATTCACGAAGGAGGCCCCCGTGGCGCAGGAAACCCATTCATTTCAGGCCGAGGTCAAGCAGCTGCTCGATCTCATGATCCACTCCCTATACAGCAACAAGGAAATCTTCCTGCGCGAGCTGGTTTCAAACGCCAGCGACGCCATCGACAAAGTGCGCTTTGCCGAAGTGACCAATAGCGACCTCACAGAGACCTCTCTCAGCCAAGGCATTCGCATCAGCGCTTTCCCCGATTCTCAAAGACTGGTTGTGGCTGACACAGGCATTGGCATGAGCAAAGAGGATCTGCTCACTCACTTGGGCACCATTGCCCACTCCGGAACCAAAAAGTTCCTTGAAGAACTGAAAAAAGAGAACCAAAACCCCGACTCCAACCTCATTGGCCAGTTTGGTGTGGGTTTCTATTCGGCCTTCATGGTGGCCGATCGCATCACGGTTACGACTCGCTCGGCCGACAAAAACGGAACAGGATACAAGTGGGAATCCACCGGCGACGGGTCTTTCACCATTGATGAAGTGCCGCTGCAAGAACGTGGCACCCGCATTGAGCTGCACATCAAAGACGACGAAAAAGAGTTTCTGGAAGACTGGCGCATCAAGAGCATCATCAAGAAGTACAGCAACTATGTGACCTACCCTATTTTCTTTGTGGACAAAGAAAACAAAGAAGAGCAGATCAACACCACAACGCCTGTTTGGGCACGGGCTAAATCAGAGAACAAACCAGAAGACTACAACGAGCTCTACAAGCAAATTGCCATGGATTTCCGCGACCCGCTGCTCTACGAGCACTTCAAGGCAGAGGGAACACTGAGTTTCGACTCTGTGGTGTTTGTTCCCTCGGAACCACCCTTTGATCTCTACCAACGAGACAAGCATGGCCTGCACCTTTACACCAAGCGCGTTTCAATTGACGACAAGTGCAAAGACCTCATTCCAGAGTATCTGCGATTTGTTTCGGGAGTTGTGGAAACAGACGATCTGCCCCTCAACGTGTCTCGAGAAATTTTGCAGCAAAACACACGCCTCCCTGCCATTAAGAAGCAGGTGGTGAAAAAAGTTCTCGGAGCTTTGAAGAAGCTTGCGAGCAATGACGAAGAAAAATACCTCTCCTTCTACGAGAAGTTTGGCCCTGTGTTGAAAGAGGGCTTCCACTTCGACAACGACAACCATGACAAGCTGGCCGAGTTGGCCCGCTTCAAGTCAATGAACACCCCAAGCGGCGAATGGACCACATTCCAAAAGTACGCAGACAGCAAGGCTGAAAACCAAAAGGAGATCTACTACATCACTGGCCCCAATGCCGACGCAGTGGCCAGGAGCCCCCACTTGGAGGCCTTCCGCACCCGAGGCGTCGACGTGCTGTTTTTGACCGACCCTATCGACGAATGGTTGGTGATGAGCTACCAGAAATTTGGCGAGCTGGAACTCAAGTCGATCACCAAGGGTAATGTTGACCTCTCCGGCGTGGGCAAGGAGCCTGAAAAGGCCGAGAAGCAGGAAGAACTCAAAGAAACAGAGATCAACCCGCTACTCGAATCTTTCAAAACGAAACTGGACGGCGTTGTGAAAGACGTCAAAGTCAGCAAGCGCCTCACCGAGAGCCCTGTTTGTCTCGTGGCCGACGAAAATGCCATGTCAGCACAAATGGAACAGCTCATGAAGGCGAGCAACAAAGACTTTGAAGGCTCAAAGAAAATTCTGGAGGTCAATGCTTCTCACCCCCTCATCAAGAACCTGCGCGAGCTCCAGCAAAAAGAGGGCGGAGACGAAAAGATCAAGGAATGGGTCGAGATCCTCTACGGCACAGCCCTTCTTTCTGAAGGATCACCCATTCAAGATCCGGGCACCTTTGCCAAGAAGATCACAAAGGTGATGGAACAAGCCAGCCTCTGAAACGAGCGAGGGGAGGTCCACCCGACTTCGGGAGCGGAGCGACCCAAAGCTGTGCCTCTAAAACAACCTCAGTTTTGAAACTTGCTTCTTTCTTTCAGATGAAGCTCAATGAGCTGCTCGCTCCCGAGGTTGTTGGCACTAAGAAGGAAATCGGCCAAGATCTCTCTATCGAGGTCGGAAATTCCCGACCGCATCACCTCCTTGTTTTGGTTGAGGATCATAGATTGAGCCCTCACAACAGTGTACCTGATCGGCGACTGGACATGCCGCACAAAAGTCAATGATCACAACAAAACACAAAGAACCCCTCAAGTCTCCTCTTGAACTGACCGATCGATCGGTATAGAATGAAGAAACGCTTGAAGTCAGGAGGAGTCCCATGAGCCAAGAGCTCAGCGCCCCAGAGAAAAAGATGACCACTCGCAGCCGCATCGTGCAGGCTTACCTCGATGGGGTTGCCAACGCCGGAGCAGTGGAACTCACCGCTGGCCGTCTTTCCAGCTCACTCGGCATCAGCAAGTCAACCCTCTTTCACCACTTTCCTTGCATGGAAGATCTCGAAAAGAAGGCTTTCCACAGCTTTTGTGAGCAGTTTGCGACCGAGTGGCTCCGCATGGAAGCCGACTCTGCGGCTGAGCTCTTTACCAAGCTTGGACCGCTGCTTGTGGAGCAAGTGAACACAACTCCACAAATGCACCACATCTTCATGCATTTCTTCACTCGCGCGCTGCACAGCCCTGTTCTCAAAGCGAGCATGCAAGATCTGCTTCGCAGAACTCAGGAACCGCTCGCAGAGCGCCTGCGACAGTTTGGCTACGACCCGAAGCGCTCCAGAGATCTGGCTCTGCTTTGCCTTGTGCTCCTCGACGGCTTTGGTCTTTACGCATTGATGCTGGGCAAGTCAGAGGATCTCACCCAGGCATGGGAAGAGTGGAGTCGAATCTTTCCACCCCCCGATTTTGAGGTAAAAATCCAACACTAGCCAAATAAAAGGAGCACACCCCATGATGAACTATCAGCAACAGAACTCTCAAATGACACTGCGCGAAGGCCTTGCGGAATTTCGAGCCAACCTCAAAGAAGTGGCAGGAGGTGAGGGTTCCGAAGCCCAAAACCTCTTCAATGCCCATGATGCCGTTCACGTGGTGTTTGGCTGCGGCAGCGATCTCACACATGAAACCCTAGCCGATGTGTGGACTCTCTGCGCTTCCGACGTGAAGCTCAGAAACTATCTGGGATACCTCAACGTCAATGAAGCTCTTGAGCTGGTCAAAAAAGAAAGCCCCAGTGCCATGCTCCTGGGAGTGATCAAGGCTCTCCCTTCAGCTGCAAAGGTATGGCTGCGTTCGCGGAAAATGACGAAACCCTGGCCCTTTCAAGGTTCAGCGGAGTTTCTCGACAAACCGCTGTGTGAGATTCGAAAACGCTTCAACATTGAAGTTGTGGCGTAACAAACGCAACCCCGCTCTCAACCTTTGATGAGAGCACGAAGCTGTGGGTCGAACGTGCAAGAATCTGCGACATTAAAGGAGCCCGTGCCCTTCGTGTCTTTCAAAATTGACAAAGAGCCACCTCTCCGCAGATAAAAGCCAGCAAAACGACCACCTGGCCCTCCTGACGGGAATTTCATGACATCTTTGTCTGCGAACTGGAGACTGATCACATCTGGTGAACCGCTTTCGCTCACCAGCTGCGTTCTCTCCAAAGACAAGGTCTTTCCACCAAGCGTAATGTTGTTGGAGAAAAGACCATTGAGGAACCTGCCCTTTTCATCCAACACCTGAACGAAGATCGAAATATCGGACGGGGTCGATTTGGTGGCCTTCAGCAAAACAATGGACTTGGCTTCGTCTCCGAGCACGTCAAGGTAGAACTTTCCGGAATCAGTGAGCCGGCAACGAGCCAATTCTTGTGAAGCCTCAATTTCGTCAAGAACCTTGAGAACCTCCTTCTTCTGAATCACTGTCTTGCCATCTCCCCCATTGCCAGCGCCTTGCCGCAACGCACTATCAGCGGGAAGTGAATTTTGATTTTCCACATAGGTACCGAGTGAGTCCAGTTCAACCGAGCCAGGAGTCAACACAGCCTCTGCTGGAAAAGGGGCAAAAACATAGCCCTCGTCTGTTTCTTTTGGCCCCAAATTTTTGATGCGGATGGCGAGGGCATCGCCCGACCCCACTTTGATTTTGTAACGCCCAAAGGCCATGTGGATTTGACTCAAGAGATCGGGGTCCGACTCCAATGCGGCTTCCAGGGCCGCTCGAGAATTCTCGTCGAGCCGAGGAACGGTGGCGACACGAATCACCGACTCTCCCTCACCCTTTTTTTGGAAGAAATTGAGCGTGAGACGAGGCAATGAGGCACCTAGCTCAAGACTCACAAAACCACGCTGAAGCGATGCCGCAAGCTCTGGATGGTCCAACACAAAATGCTCAAGGTAACGTTTCTTTCTCCCGGGCTGATCTCCCAAAACCAACTGATCGCTCTCGTCGTTATTCGGATCTTGTGTAGCGGCGGCAACCAAAACGATCTTCTGGTCTCCTGGAAGATACTCCAAACGGTCAAGGGCAAAGCGCATCCATTTGTTTTTGGCACTTTCATCGGTGCCCTCCAACCGCTCTCGTGCCACGCGCACGGCATTGGCGATAGACTTACGCCCACCACTGTTTGGGCGCACGAGTTTTCGCGCAAGGGCCTTTGTGCGGGAAACATTTGCAAACAGTGAAACTGTGTTGGCCTTGACCCGAGCGGTTTCATCTTGATCAATGAGCGGCTTCTTTTTGATGTCTTCGTTGGCAGGCCCCACCAGGTAAAGTGAACCTCCACTCCCTCTCAAAGGAGTGTACTCGTTGGCAATCTTCACCTTGCCGAGATCGGGAACCTCGGCCTGAACCGGTTCAAAACCCTCCCCGTCTGCGAATTTTTGACGGTCACCAATGCCCAGAATCTCCGGAATGCGGCTTTCGAAACCTGTGGCCACAATCACGTAGTCAAACTTCATTTTAAGGCGTTCAAAGTCTTTGAACTCTTTGGCTACCCGGGGCCGATAGGGCAATGTTCCATCGGTGATCAGCCCCAGATTCGCCAGATCTCGTTGCACCCGATCCACCTCTTCATTGCGAATGGCCAACTCCGCGGGGCTTCGATCTTTTTCATCAACAGGCGGTCGCACTCGATAGCCCGTAACTGTGGCTCTGTTTCGGGGTCCATCAATCTTCAGCCGTTCAACGTTCACGGGGGTGGGAATCACCAAACCCGTGTTGAGCACAGACGACAGAGAGGAGTACCGACCCCGGGTTCTTTGAATGTACTCTTCGCACTGTGTGAAGCTCACACCGGCCCAAACCACACTGCTCACCCGGCCATCTTGCGACACACTTTTTCCGTAGCCACGAGCAGGGCCAATTCCTGTGAGGTACTCCACAACCACACGCCCAGAATCTCCTCCGCCAATCACCAAAACATTTTTGTCTACAAAAGGCCTAAAGGGTTTGTCGGACGTGGAAACCAGCCGGGCAAACGCTGAAAAGGTCTGCACCACGGGCGCCTCTGCTTCGCTTTCTCTTCCCGCTGAAAGCTCCCGGCTCGTGCCCA
>JANQPW010000281.1 GCA_028285285.1 Silvanigrellales bacterium | reverse complement strand
AATTTGGAAGATGTGAGCGCTCATCTCGATGAAACCCTGCAGCGCATCAACTCTGAGATCCACCGCGTGTCTAAGGAAAATGAAAACCTCCGTGGCATGGGGGCAACCGTTAACTACCTCCACTTTGCCGGAGGGCATATTGCCATTGGGCACGCAGGCGACTCGCGCACCTATCTCTGCCGCGCCTACCAGAAGTCTGACGGCCGTTTGCGCTACGCCCTGTGGCAGCTCACCATAGACCACAATGTCGAGACTTTTTTGGAGCGCGGCCTTCTTGTGGCTGGAAAAGACGTTCCCAATGGCCCCCTTTCTGAACGGCAAAAATCACGGCTCACACGCGGAATGGGGGTTGTTGCCGACCTCAAGGCCGATCTCTACTACAAGAAGGTCGAGGAAGGAGACGTCTTTCTCACGTGCTCCGACGGCCTTCATGGTTTTGTCTCCGATAAAGACATTCTCCAAGCTCTCGTGTCGGGAAGCTTGGCACGAAGCCCAGAGAGGCTCATCAAAAAGGCCCTTCAGGCCGGTGCACCCGACAACGTCACCGTGGTGGTGAGTGTGGTCTCTGAACAGACCGAGCCCCTTCTGAAGTGCCGGGGCCCCGTGCTCGAACGCATGCCCTACCTTGTGAGGGATCCCTCAGGACAGATTTCGAACGTGTTGTCTGGAGAAGAGGTGATCCGGCGCTGGATGAGCTTTGAAATCTCAAATGATGCAGAAGTTTGCGCTGGCCTCAACCGCTGGGTGTTTTTGCAAAAGCGCAAACTTTTGTTCAAGGTGTACCCCGAGTTTGATCGCCCGAGCGTGAAAGATCGGCTCGATCAGATTGCGCCCCAATCGGGAGTGAGCGACGTGCCTTCCGAGGTGCGCCGCCCCTCGGGAAAAAGCGGACGGCGGCAAGGGACGACCTCACGATCAGGTGGTCGGAGCTCGGCCCCATCAGGGCGCGCAGGGTTGGTGCGTTTGATGGTAGGAGCACTCGTGGTTGCCGCAGTAGTGGGCACAGGAGTGCAGCTCTATCACTGGTTCAGATTCATAAATCTACCGGTTTACTGAACAAGACAACCACGATAGATTGTTGGAACGCTTCAAGCGATCAACCTGTTTCAGATCCATCATCCAGGCGGAGTGCACATGGCCGATTCTCAGAACTATTGGGTTCACAACGTCGATCCCTTCATCTTCACAGTCAGTGAGCTCCCTTTCGATGCTCTGAAAACATGGTACGGCATAGCCCTCGCTGTGCTGTTTGTGGTTGGAGGACTTCTCGGCACCACCCTCTGGCTCAAAAAGGCTGAGGCCTCAGGGGGCTCAACGACTCTGCCATCCTTTCTTCGTGGAGCGATCGGCTTCATCACCGTTGCAACAGCCATTCTCTTTGGGCTCAAGTCGTTTGATGTCGACTGGGGGCTGCGTTGGTACAGCACGATGTACCTTTTGGGCTTTATTCAGGTTTACATCGTTCTGCGCTACTGGATCGGCAAAGGAACGGTGATGCTCACTCCCTATCTTCTCGACAGCCTCATTGCCTACCTGATTGTGGGAATGATTGTGGGAGCCCGCTTCTTCTATGTGGTTATTTACAACTTTGAAGCTTACTCCAGCCACCCTCTCGATGCCTTCAAAGTTTGGGAAGGCGGGCTCTCCTTTCATGGTGGTATTGCAGGGGTGATCACCACCATTGTGCTCTTCTGCAAACGCCACAGCATCCCCTTCTTCCACCTGGCAGATCGCATTGTGCTCACAGTGCCTTTTGGCATTGGCCTGGGCCGCATTGGCAACTTCATGAATGGGGAGCTTTACGGTCGCATCATTCAATCAGATGTGCCCTGGGCTGTGATTTTTGAA
>JANQPW010000432.1 GCA_028285285.1 Silvanigrellales bacterium | reverse complement strand
TGGGTGGGCTGCGCTGGTTCGTACGACCCCAACAATCAGAGCGTGGCTCGTGCCGTCGTCCAGGTGCTTCAGGGTGCTGGTGTGGATTTTGCCGTGCTGGGAAAAGGAGAATCTTGTACCGGTGAGCCTGTGAAGCGCCTGGGAGACGAATACAACTTTTCCGAAATGGCTCGGACCAACGTTGAAAATCTCAAGGGTCTGAAGTTCAAAAAAATCGTGACGCACTGCCCCCATTGCTTCAACACTCTGAAACACGACTACAAAGAGTATGGCGGGGATTTTGAGGTTCATCATCACTCTCAGCTGCTGGCGGCCCTGCAGGAATCTGGTCAGCTGAAACTACCGGGTAAAAGAGAGGGTGTGGTGACCTATCACGATCCCTGCTTTTTGGGTCGTCACAACGGTGAGTATGAAGCCCCTCGAAAACTGCTGGAAGGCATTGCGGGCCTGCGGCTGACAGAGATGGAGCTGTCGAAAGAAACGGCCTCTTGCTGCGGCATGGGTGGAGGCAACATGTGGTACGAGAGCGAGGGTGGAGACCAGCAGATTGTTGAAAACCGGATGGAACATGTCGTGGCAACAGGCGCAAAAACTCTGGTGACGGGTTGTTCCTTTTGTATGATCAACTTCAAAGGAGCTCTTGGCCAAGCCACAGGGAGTGAGGGCATGGAAGTGGTGGATATAGCCCAGGCTGCACTCGATGCAATGGAAGAAAAGCAGCCGGTCTGAGGCTCACATCACAGCTTGATTTGTGCTTCTTGGGGGTCTTTTTCGAAGTAAAAGATAGCCATGCGCCCGATACGGCCCACCAAATGGGTTCGGTTGCCGAGTTCAGCATCCAAGTGGCGACAGGCTTCTGATTTGGCGGAGGCGTCACTGTGCCCGGCGAGTTGGATCTTAATGAGTTCGTGGGTTTGCAGCGCAGATTGTGCTGCCTGCACAATGCCGCTCGTCACACCCTCTTGGCCCACCTGAACCACCGGTTTGAGGCTGTGGGCCAGTCCACGGAGCTTCTTCTTTTGGGAGCTCGTGAGGCTCACGAGAGGTGTGTGGGTCTTCTTTTTTTCTGATGCCATCGGCCTATCCTTCGCTGTTCGAGACGCAGCGATATCAGCGAGTCTGGGGCGGGTCAAGGTGAGATTGCGCAATGGAAGGGGGCCGTGTAAGACCAAAGAACAGCAAAAGCGGACACGAAGTAGAGGGGGTGGCAAGCACATGTCTATTGGTTCTGGGAGTTTTCCACTGGCGCGTCTGCAGCTTTTGAAGGAACAAAAGGATCTTCAGTTTTCAAGTGTGATTGCAAAGCTTCAGGAACACCGCATCGCACCCATTGGTCTCGACGATGTGACGGAGTCGGCCTTTGGGTGGTGTCACCCCCATACGGGCGAACCTGATTTCAGTGATGCCCGTGACTGGCTCCAGGGAGACCGGCTGCTCTTTGGCTTGAGAATGGATGCCAAGAAGGTTCCAGCGGCCCTGCTGCGTTTGCAGGTTCAGTCTCTTCTTGAGGAAATGCAACAGCAGGAAAAGAAAAAGACGGGTAAAAAATCGGCCGCGGCGGAGAGACCAGAGAGCAGCCGCCGTCTCAAAGACCTTGCAAAAGAAAGGGTTAAAAACGAGCTGTTGCGGCGAACTCTGCCTGTTATTCGGTGGGTAGAAGTTGTGTGGAACCTCAAAACAGGGGAAATCTGGCTGGCGAGCAGTTCCTCGGCCGTGTTTGAAACCTTCGATCAATGCTTTGGCGAGACCTTCACTCTCCCTTATGTGTTCAAAACTCCAGGAACCCTTGGTCTTGATTTTGCCGGTTTGGTTGGGCAGAAGCCGAGCTCCCAAAAGCCGGCCCTTGCTCGTCTCGATGCTTTGACCCAGGTTGTTCCGTGGGGCAGTCTGGTTGGTGAAGAAGCGGCAGACCAGAGGGTGGGTGCTTCTGCAGAGAAAGCGCCTTCAGCTCTTCCGCCAGAAACACACTCCAATGGGGCGGAGTCTCTCGATCTGCCCTTTGATCCCAACTGAAGCCTATTTGCGAACCCGAAAATGGAGGCACCATGCCGGCTGAGACTTCACCCATACTTGAGAAACCTTACAAAACTCCAAAGATCACGGGACCTCTTTCTGGAGGTAAAACCCTTAAAAATGCAGACTTTAAGGGAAAATGGACCATTCTGTATTTCTACCCGAAAGATCTGACCCCTGGCTGCACCACCGAGAGTCAGGAGTTTCAGGCGAAGAAAAGAAGCTTTTCCGCTCTGGGAGCACAAATCGTCGGTGTGAGCAAAGACAGCCTGAGCCGGCATGATCGCTTCGCTGAGAAACTGGGTCTCAGTTTTCCCCTGATCTCAGATGAGGAAGGCACACTGTGTGAAGATTTTGAGGTGTGGAAAGAGAAAAAGATGTACGGGAAGACCTTCATGGGCATTGAACGCTCCACATTTCTCATTGACCCTCAGCTGAAGGTTGTCGCTGAATGGCGCAAGGTGAAAGTGAACGGGCATGTGGCTGAGGTGTTGGCAACCCTCAAGGAATTGGTACCGTAAGTCGCAAAATTGGGGCGAGAGCCAATGCGCGGGCCGATGTCGGCATTTTTGGGAAGAGGCCCTTCTCAGCTGTGTTCTTTGCCTGTCAAGTCACTCAAACCCAAGACTTTGACGCCTTTTGACTCTTGCTTTCAGGGGCACTAAGGCGCTGATACGATGGAAGGAAAGTGCTCTCTGTGGCGCCACGGGGTAGAGGTGTGCTTGTGGTTGTGCGGGCAACGCTGCAGAACTTGCAATCTGATCACCCGGTCAGGCAGCGATAGAGAGTGAGACCCAGGAGCTGGAAGCAGTCTCATGAAGAGGCGAAAAAACGCTATTAAGAGAGGCTTCGACCAAAACGAAGCCTCGTTCCATGGAAGGATCGGGCAGTCAAGGAAGATTGCCAAGGGCGGCGCTTCCAGCTGGGGTCTTATCTCGAGGGTGCTGCGTGTGTCAGCGAGAGGGCGTGTTCGGGTAGCGCCAGGACCAGGTGGGAAAGCCCCCTTTCACGTGTG
>JANQPW010000271.1 GCA_028285285.1 Silvanigrellales bacterium | reverse complement strand
ACAGTGCGCACCACTTGCAAAATGTCGCGGACCGGGAGCTCACAGAAGGAAGGATCGGTGTCAACGTAGCAGGTCGGGTGCGTGTTGAAGGCAGCCGTTTTCACCGCGTTGCAAGAAAGATCTCCGTCTTCTTTCAAATAAGCATCGAGTTCCTTGATGAGGCATGAGCGCACTTTGTCGCGCCACACAATTCCCGTTGCACTCATTTGCGAAGAGTTGAGATCGCTGAACTTGTTGCAGTACTTGTAACCGAATCCAACAGGGTAGCCATCTGCGCCACAACTTGTGATGTTTTCCTCTACGTACAAGTAGTAGTCGCAAGCTTCGTTGTCGGGCAACGAGGCGAAAAGTTCAGCCGCATCAATTTCTTCTTTAACGGCAGATTCAGAGGGAGTCCGTTCCAAACCACAGGCGAGGAGTGTCAAGCTCGACACAACCAAGCTGGCAATGGCAATGGAGCCAGATTTGAAAGGCTTTCGGGGGGAGCGGAACAGGGAAGTCAGCATAAGATCCTCCAGGTGAGAGTTCAGTTGTCCTGTTCCTTTATTTATAAAAGTAACAAAGCCGTCAACCTCTTTTTGAGTGTCTTCTAAGAGCAAGCAACTCTGGAATGTTTTTTGCTGTCGTTTCCCCAGCTGTGCCCGTGGGCGGGTGACTTGCACATTTTGGGGTAGAGTTTTGAAAAGAAAAGACTTTTTTCTTCTGATTGCGGCCTTTGTGTTCACACCCTTTGTGGGCTGTGTCTTTGGTCACACCCTTCAGCCTGCTTCGCTTGACGAAGACGGCCGGTTTGAGACCCCTCAGTCGGTGAGTTTTGATGCTCTGCCCAGACCTAAATTTTTGAGCCAGCAGCTCGATTCTTGGGGTGGTGTTGTTTCGAAATGCAGAGAGCTCTCTCCAAAACTCAATGCCGCATTTCATGCGTTTGAGGAAAACGATCTGCCAACCGTTCGCTCTCTCCTGGAGGAATCGAAAAGTGTCCAGCCGCAGTGTGAAGCCTTAGCCCAAGCTCTGTTGGCACGCGTGTTTCTGTTTCGGGGGAAGCCTTCGGCGTTGAGTCATCACCTCTCTCATTCTTTGATAGCGGCCGCGGGAAGCTCAGCACTTGCCCGTGCCCG
>JANQPW010000269.1 GCA_028285285.1 Silvanigrellales bacterium | reverse complement strand
CCTTGATCGTGTGCGTATTTCAACGCATCAAAGATCTCTTCGCACTTCTGCACCTCGTCAACGAAACAAATGGCGGAGTCCTGAGTTTGGCCTCGAATGTCCTCGAAAAGATACTTGCTGTCCGAACGAATTGCCGCACGAAACCTCGTGTCGTCGCCAGTATAACAAAAGGCCTTAAATTCCCCCTGAAGAACATCCAAGACCCTTTTCACAAGAGTCGTTTTGCCGCAACCCACGATGCCGGCCAAGATGACTCCCGCTGGTTTTTCGCCCCGCATGGCTGCTATAAGGTAATTCTCAATAATTCTAAATATATACAATTCCAAACATCCGAAATTCGACGACAATGGCAAATATCGATAGCGAATTTAACCCGATATAAATAAATTCGCCAGAGACTTTCGGAGCTCCCCTAGAAAATAGCCTGACAACTGGGCAGTCTTTTCAGACTCAATCAAGAGTCACAATTTTCAACTCTCCAAGGAGATGGGCAGGCAAAATGACCACAGCCGCGAAGCTCGGCGTATACGTCTGCGTCGTCGTCGTATGGCCCGCTATGGCTTTCATATCATCTGGGAAGTTCCATTCCTTCAAGAGACCCTAAAGCAGTACCGATATTCCCAAAGCCCGTTTAGAGGAAAATTGAAAAAGGAATGGACCATTTTATGTGGAAAATCATCTTGCCAGCCAGTGCGCTTTTGTTTTTGGGTTGTGGAGCGGAACATCACGATGAAGTGAGTGAAGCGACGCAAATTGACGGAGAGTTACCTCAGGGTTTTCAGCTCAGGGACACGAGCGCTCCCGAAGATTCATCTCGCGATCCCTTTTCTTGGCCATTCGCGTGGAATAGCATTTGGAACACGCCCATTGGTAGCAATGCCGTTTACGTCAAAACCGATCTGGGTCCCATGGAAAAGGTGCATGACGATCGTGAGTACTTGGTTTTGGAAAACCCAAGAGACAAGCTCAAGAAGATATATCTACCGAACAGCAACACCGTTTCTTACCGATCGGCTCGAATTCCGGATGGATTTGAAAATATCGTGGAACAATGGAGAAGCGGATTCACGCCAAACAACATTGCTGGTTTCGTTCAGCCGAATGGCAGCATTGTGAACATTCAGCCGTTGAGGTTCTTCTCGTACAAGGGAGGCTCGAAACGTTGGCACGGTTACAACACAGAAAACACCCATCTGTACGATGATGGAATCGTTGGAGCTCACTTTGGTTCCAAACTTTCCTCTTTGGGTGGCTCCATTCGAAAGGGTGAACTCACGAATGACAAGCCCATTCGTCATGCTTTGCAACTTGAGTTGGATTTTCGTCATCTTTACCGTGATCCATCCGATCCAAAAAACCGCTACCAGACGTTCCGTTGGCCAGCCCTCATTTCTGATATGGCCTCCAAACCTTCACCGAACTACACCGGAAAAAACCCAGCTCTGAGAATGGGTTCACTGATGGCTATCAAACCCTCAATCACGGCGAAGAGTTTGGGGTTGAAAACAAAGCCAGCCAAAAAGATCCTCGAGGCGCTCAGAAACTACGGAGCCTACATTGTGGACACATCTGGAGGCAATTGGAAAAACATCTTTCAGCTGGCGGTTGACTACAAAGCTGTGGATGAATTCCGAAGTGTGTACGGGCACAACTTTTCCGTTAATTTGGGAGCCTCGAAAGGCAAAGACTGGTTCAACGATATTGAAAAGATCTGGAACAACCTGGTTGTTGTCGACAACAACAGCAAGAACAATGTGGGCGGTGGAGGAACACCTCGTGTGTCCAAAGCCATTCCGCCTTTGAGGTATGAGGCCGAGCACCTCAAGAGGAAAGTTCAAGGAGCCTCAGCCAAAATTTCAGTGGAAGACAAAGCCAGTTACAAATCCGTGGTCATTTTTGAGGCCAATGGCAAAGATGATGCGATTTCATTCACATTGCCCAATGTCAGAAAAGGCACCTACAACTTGGTGATTCGGGCAAAAATGGCCAACAGCCGCGGAACCTATGTGGCTTCTATTGACGGCACTCAGTTGGGGAGCTCCAAAAGCTTTTATTCAACATCAACGAAGTATCAATACTTTCGTTTCGGAAAAAAGACGTTTTCGAAAACGGGAAACAAAGTGGTTCAATTGAAAGTCACCGGAAAG
Source organism: Silvanigrellales bacterium (assembly GCA_028285285.1). GTDB lineage: Bacteria > Bdellovibrionota_B > Oligoflexia > Silvanigrellales > Silvanigrellaceae > JANQPW01. The sequence goes on along the minus strand of JANQPW010000269.1, from coordinate 947 downwards.
AGCAGCAAGAGCAAAGGTTACAAACTGGGTATCGATCAGATCTTTTTTGAGTTGGTTGCGTCTGCACCAGCCACAGCAAAGCTGATAAAAAACCGGGCAACGGGTCATCACATGAGGCCAAAAAACTGTTCGAAAACCTCCAACGAAAGTGTATCCATTGTTCAAGTACCCAATAGCTACACAGGAAACTGCACGCGCTGGAAGATGAAAAGCACCTCAGATGGTTACTTCCATTTGATCAACTTGGAGACCAATCACTTTGTCCGCCCAAATGGATGCAGTGGCAAGACCGATGAAAGTGTGACTCTGAAGCAAGTTCCCAGTTCTTACACCGGCTCTTGCACGCAGTGGAAAAAAGTGACGACATCCGATGGCTACTTCCGGTTGCAGAACAGAGCCACAAAGGCCTTTTTGAGGCCAAAGTCTTGTGACTCGGGAACAGATGAATCCGTGGCGATCGCTCAGGTCCCGAATACCTTCACCGGCACCTGCACCGAATGGAAGGGTCTGTGAAAGGTGGGCCGCAGGCCCCTCTGAAAGGCTTCCATCTTCCATCTCTAATGTGACCTTTTCCAGCGCTAACTGGGTTCCACCTAAAGAAGTCCGCCAAAAGGTTTTTTGCCACAAACACCTATAATTAAAAGGTTTTGTGAATAGCACCCCTCAAAAGGTGAAAACACTCAAGGAACCGCACCCAATTGGCGAACACTCTCCTACAGTTCGGGTTGTGACCGACTTGGGGATGAGATGAAAAAAAGCGAAGAAAACCTGAGACGAATTCTTGCTTTTTCAACTGGTTGGATCGTTGTTGGGAGCAGCCTCGCTGCCTGCACTGAAACCGGAACGCAGGGCCTGGAACCTGTTCTCGCGCCCGCGCCCGCGGCCGTGAACGAAACCACACCGGCGGCTCCAGAAGAACCCACAGCAGCTGCGGAGGTGAGCCCAGC
>JANQPW010000261.1 GCA_028285285.1 Silvanigrellales bacterium | reverse complement strand
CGACACCGCCACTGAGGTAAACTCCCAGTTCCACGTCGGAGAGAAGCCTGTCCTGCACACTTTGTCTTAGAGAGTCCAGAAACTCCTGAACCATAACCTCAAAGGGAGCTGTTGCCATGGCTCCCGCGCCGGCTGAGCTCTGGCGCACCGGGTCTGTGTTGTGTTTCAACCGTCCCGAGAAGCTGTCATCGCTTTGCTTGTGCAGCTGAAGCACGGCTCCAGGCGGCACTTGGATCACCCCCGAAAAGGGAGTGCGAATGGGCTCATACAAGCCCACAAACTGCCGCTTGAGACCCTCAAGGTGCCAGCTGCGTTGGTGGTAGAGCCCCTTCGTTTCACTTGCAAAAGACAAGCGATCCGCTGAAATGCTGTGCTCTGGCTTGTGCACGGCAAAGCTGTCTGTGTTGAGCGAGTCTGAGGCGAAAAAGAGAGGCTTAACACCACTCGGGTCACGATGAGCCACGATTTCAGAGCCGGAGTTGCCCAAAATGACAAAGGCGTATTCGCCATCGAGGCTCTCAAAAAAGCTTGTGCCATAGAGCAGGTAGCCGGCGAGCAGAGTTTCGGTGTCACTGCGGGTTTGAAAAGCAAATTCACGCAACTTCGGTTTCGTGTGGCGCAGGTCGAGGTGGTTGTAGACTTCCCCATTGAAAAGAATCACATGGCTGCGATTGGCACTCCACATGGGCTGCTTGCCGTGCTTGAGGTCTTGGAAAGCCAGCCTGTGGTGGCACAGCCAAAAGTGGGGATCTTGAACCTGCTGTGTTTCAGTGTCACCGCGGTGCTTGAGGCGATCTGCGATTTCGAGGAAGCGAGAGTGACGCAAGTCATCAAGCTGCGCGGGGTGGGGCACCACAACTCCGCTGAATCCACACATATAGAGAGGCCCCCCTGAAATCAAAACATCAGGCAATGTCTCACACTTTGTTGCGTCTGTCAGCCGTTCATTGAGTCCTGAGCGCGTTCCCTCGCACACACCTTTCGCACGGGAAAGGAGGCTCCTAGGAAAAGGAGCAAAACGAAAACCGAAGCCCAAAAAAGCCCGGTGTGGCCCAGTGGCAGATCGAGAACAACTCCAAAAAGCAGCGGAGAAAGCGCGGTTGAAACCACGATGCAGGGTGTGTAAAGCGACTTCACGCGGGCGAGCTGATGGGCTGGGAACATCTCCCCCCACAGTGCTGGCATCACGTTGCTGCTGAGGCCGGCACTGAGACCACACAAAGCAAAGTACAGCGGGATCCAGAACGCAGAATCTCCTACAGCCAAAACCAGAGCGGCGCCAAACAACGGAAACAGGTGGAGAGGGAGGAGGCGTGCTGCCCCGCGGCTGTCAATAAGAGATCCGCCGCCCAATCCGGCAAGAACGCGCGCTGCAGCAAAGACGATGAAACCGCTGGCCAGTGCTGGAAGGGGCCAGCCCTTTGCTTCCGCAAGAGAAGTGCCGTGGAAAAAAAAGCCAGTGAGAAAGAAGGCTGGCATGAGGCCAATGGCCGCCGGAAAAACAAAACGGGGGGTTCGCAGCAGTTGCCAGCGCTTGAAGGAGGGAGACAGGGCTGTGGACATCTGGCTGGGAACTCCACCCTCAGCGATGCTGTTTTCGGGAGCCTGTCGCACTTCTGTGTATGAGGTGTGACGGCGAATCAGTGAGTGTGTGAGAGGCCAAAACAACAGCAGCAAAAAAAGACCTTGTGCCACCAAAGTCATACGCCACCCCCAGGCGGCTATGGCGGTGGTCACAAGCAAGGGCAGGGCAGCTTCCCCCAACGGGTGCCCCAGGGCCACAATACCCAAGGATTTGCCACGGGTTTCTTTAAAGTGTCGGGCCGCAGAGGTCGTGGCAATGAGCGTCATATAGGACTGCCCGAAAAGCCGCACAAGAAACAGCATGAGGACCACAAGCCAAGGAGCTGTGAAGCTCGCAAGACCAAACAGTGATAGTGCCAACATGAGGCTGGCAAGAGCGCTGGCCCATTTGAGATCAATGCGGTCAATGGAAGGGCCAAGGAAGGGGATGGTCATTCCTGCCAGAAGCGTTGCGGCGGAATAAAGTCCGCTGAACTCTGTTCGTGAAAGAGAGAGAGCAGCCATCAATGAAGGCACAAAAAGAGCAATGAGGAATGTCTGACCAAAGCTCGACGCAAAGGTGTGACTCAGGCTGAAAGCGAGTTTGGCTGGTTCAGCGCGGAGCAGCTGGGAATAGTCCACAAAGCTTTTGGCAAGAAGTCGTCGCATGGTGCTTGGGGGTTCTCACACACCAGCGGAAAGGTCAATCCACGATCGGGGAACACCTCACAGTCCCGAAAGAGAGCTTTCAATACGGCGGTTCGCTTCGCGCTTGGTTTTCACCTCAACATGCCGACAGCAACGCACGAACAAAGCTAAGGCGCGCGCCACAGGGTTGGGCCCAAGAACCTCGATGCTTTGCGGGTGGGTCATGAGTTCGAGCAGTGAACGTGTTTGTTCGCGGCTTTCGGCGGCTCCGACGTGTTGGAGCCGCAGCCGGGTCACCGCCAGTTTCATGTGGTTTTTTTCGTTGGCTCGTGCACGGCCAATGATCTGCAAACAAACCAAAGTCTCCACCTCTGAGGCAAACAGAGGGGATTTTTTTCGCACGGTGCGCACAAGGAACTCCACGAAATCCATGTGTGCACTCGACAACACAAAGTCAGACGCCATACTTTCGCGGTGCAACGCGTCAGCAAAGGCTCCCCCATAGAGTTGGAGCCACACTCCTGGTGCCATTTGGAACACCAATGCAGCTGTTTGGCTCGCATCTCGCAAAACCCAACTCGGGGGGCGGCCGGTGCCTTCGCTCCACCTTTGACTGTCGAGCATGCGCAACCTATCGATTTGCTCTGCGGTAACCAGGCGGCTTTCGGGGGGGTGGCAGTTCAGCCGCAGCACCCAGGGAACGAATTCCTTGTTCAGCCATTGCCAACTGCAGGCGCTGCTCCTCCACAGGGTTCGAAAAAGTTGGGAAGCTGTGGCTTCCGCAAGCTCGATGCGTTCACTGAGGCCGGGTACCCCCGAGTGCTCGGTGTGAAGTAGGGAGAGATCGCGCTGCAGTGCTCTCACAATGCCTTTCATGATGTCGACTTTTTCCGGAGCCTGGCGGAGCACAATGTCGATGGCATGTGAGAGAGTGGCCGCCGTCTCTCCATTGGAAGCGGCATGCTTGAGGCAGCCGGCAAAAATCCACTCCACCAAAAAGCTGGCCTGAAATCGCGAGACCTCCGGGCTTCCCAAAGACCGCAGCACTTCTTCCATGGCTTCCAGTTTCACAGACTCGTTGGTTCGCGCTTCCACGGTGAGGTAGTCTTTGGGGGAGTGGTGCACCAGCACGTGATCGGGTGTGCGGCTAATGGCTGCTATCACGCTGTGAACACTAGAAAAAGTAGACTGCTGGACGAGCTCGGCACGAGGGCTGACGCCCTTCAAAAGCACTTGATACAAAACGATGAGATTGGGGCAGTTCGGGCCCAGCTGTGCCACGAGCGAGTGGGCAGACTTCAGGGCGTTGGCGAGTCGCATGCGTTTGGTTTTGAGATCAGGGCAATGCGGTCTGGCAGCAAGGGCTTCCACGATCTTCTTGGAAATCTGGTCTGTGAGGCGCATGAGCTCACGCGCTCCGGCAGAGTGGGGATCCGTGTTGAAAAAGGGGTGGAGGAGCAGGGAAGACAGGCTCCCCATCGACGCGGAGAGGCTGAGAAACTTTGGGAAGTTTTTCTTTTTCGAAATGAAGATCAAGATCTCCTGAATGCCACTCACAGACCCCGTTGAAGACAGTGCTTCGAGCATACCGGTGCAGGTGGCCTCGGAAATGTCGTCGGGCTCGCACATGTGGTCGTTGATCTGTGTGAGGACCACATCGGCAATGCTTTGCGGAGAGACCCGCCGCTCAACAAACCCCATAATGAGCCGGGAAAGCACTCCATCGGCTTCCGGCGAGGAGGACTTTTGCAGCGTTGCCTCCGCAAACGAAGAGGGATCGGGTGCCTTCCCCAGGGGGCGACTGGTGGTGCGCGTCATAGCGGGCCTCCGGTGTGCAGCGGGTGCGAAAGTGCCTTAACCATGGGCAAGAAGTAGCCTTCATGCTGCTCAAGAGCGCTTTCCTCCAACAGCTTATGTCAAATTGCGATGGGGTGTCGGGCAAGAATTGCCCTTTGGGGACCTTTTGATCTAGTTTCGGTTTTGGTGCTGGAAAGGCGGCTGCGGGGTGGGCTGGCAGCCTTTGATGAGTGGAGTTGTGAGGGCTCAAATCAGATGACGATCAACGGAAATGCTCCGAAAACGAGCAAAACGAAGTATATTTTTGTGACGGGTGGAGTGGTTTCTAGCATTGGCAAGGGCATCGCCGCGGCGAGCATTGGAGCTCTTCTCGAAACCCGCGGGCTTCGAGTGGGCATGACCAAAATGGATCCTTACATCAATGTGGATCCTGGAACGATGTCTCCCTTTCAGCATGGTGAGGTCTTCGTCACAGATGATGGGGCAGAAACCGATTTGGACTTGGGCCACTACCAGCGCTTCACAAAAGCCACTCTCACTCGAAAAAACAGCTTCACCACCGGTCAGGTCTACGATCGCGTCATTTCACGGGAACGTCAGGGTGACTACTTGGGCGGCACTGTCCAGGTCATTCCTCATATCACAGATCAAATTAAGGAAAACGTGCGCAATGCTTCCGAAGACGTCGATGTTTCCATCGTGGAAATTGGTGGCACCACAGGTGACATTGAAAGCCTTCCTTTTTTAGAAGCTATCCGGCAGTTTCGAATTGATGTGGGGAAGGAGAATGCCATTTTTGTGCATGTCACGCTCGTGCCCTACATTAAGGCAGCTGGAGAGCTGAAAACAAAGCCCACACAACACTCTGTGAAAGAGCTGCGCTCTATTGGTTTGCAGCCCGACGTTTTGATTTGCCGTGCCGATCAGCCCATGTCTCAAGAAACCCGCGACAAGATATCCCTGTTTTGTGACCTGCAGCGAGACTCTGTGTTCGAGTCGCTCGACACCGACAATATTCACAAAGTGCCACTGATTTACCAAGAGCAGGGGCTCGATGCACGAATCGTTGAAGCTCTGGGAATCTGGACACGTCATCCCGAGCTCCAAGCCTGGCGTGAGATCATTGCTCGACAGGAAAACCCGAAACACACCGTGCGCGTGGGTGTCGTGGGGAAATATCTTGGTGTGAGAGACAGCTACAAATCACTTTATGAGGCGCTCACCCATGGCGGCATTGCTCATGAGGCAGCCGTTGAAATCGTGGGAATTGATTCTGAGCAGATCTCGTCTTCAACCGTGGCGCAAACACTCGATGGGCTTCACGGGCTTGTGGTTCCCGGCGGCTTTGGCAGCCGTGGGATCCAAGGGAAAATTCGGGCGATTCAACACGCACGAGAAAATGGTTTGCCCTTTTTGGGGATCTGCCTGGGTATGCAGGTGGCGAGCATTGAGTTTGCAAGGAATGTGTTGCAGGTGGGCAAAGCCAGCTCTGCCGAGTTTGAGGAGCAGGTTTCCGAGCCCGTGATCCATTTGATGGATCACCAGCACAAGGTGACCCGCTTGGGCGGATCGATGCGGCTCGGGGCTTGGCCTTGCGTGCTCAAACGCGACTCGCGTGCCTATTCAGCATATGGTAAAGAAACCATTTCTGAGCGCCATCGTCACCGCTATGAATTCAACACAAAGTATCAGAAACAATTTGAAGAGAACGGCTTTGTTTTTTCTGGTCTCAGCCCCGACAAGGAGCTTGTTGAGATCGTTGAGCTGAAGGATCACCCGTGGTTTGTGGCCTGTCAGTTTCATCCTGAGTTGAAGAGTCGTCCCACAGATTCGCACCCCCTGTTTCGAGACTTTGTGGGGGCGGCTTTAGGACATGCAAGCAGAACACACTGAGTGAAAAGAGGTGAAATATGGGTTCTCGAGCAAATCAAAATTCCATGGCGATTGTTGAGGCCAGCCGGAAGGTCTTCCCCGGTGGTGTGAATTCGCCGGTACGCGCCTTTTCTGGCGTAGGCGGCACCCCTGTTGTTTTTGAAAAAGGGGCAGGAAAAACCCTCTCCGACGTGGATGGTAATTCTTATATTGATTTTTGTGCCTCATGGGGGCCTCTCATTCTGGGCTACTCCCATCCAAGTGTGGTGTCGGCCGTGCAGAAACAAGCTGAGTCAGCGTTGACCTTCGGAGCTCCAAGTGCCAATGAGCTTGTGCTTGCCGAGAAGGTGATGGAATGGGTGCCGCAGCTGGAAATGATGCGATTTGTGAGTTCGGGAACTGAGGCCACGATGAGTGCTATTCGCACAGCCCGAGCCGCCACAGGACGAAACAAAATTGTTAAGTTTGTGGGTTGTTACCATGGTCATGCGGATTGTCTTCTCGTTGATGCCGGCAGCGGTCTTGCCACATTGGGGCAACCCAGTTCTGCGGGTGTTACTGAAGGTGCGGTGGTCGACACCATCACAGTGCCCTACAACGACGTCGCTGCTGTGGAAGCCGTATTTGAAAAGTGGGGCCAAGACATTGCCTTAGTTGCTGTGGAGCCCATGGCGGCCAACATGGGATTGGTGCTCCCTCAAGAGGGTTACTTGAAGTTTTTGCGTGAGATCACGCTGCAGCAGGGTGCGCTCCTGCTGTTTGATGAAGTGATGACGGGGTTTCGCGTGGCGCAGGGCGGAGCTGCAGAAGCATTTGGAGTGGTTCCGGATCTTTGGGCCTTTGGCAAGATCATTGGCGGGGGGCTGCCCGCCGCTGCTTATGGCGGTCGGCGAGAGATCATGGAACATGTTTCTCCTTTGGGTTCGGCTTATCAGGCCGGCACCCTGTCAGGAAACCCTTTGGCTATGGCTGCTGGCCTGGCGACTCTCGAAGAAATGGAACGGTGTGGTGCCTTTGAAAAGCTAGAGCAAACCGGGCAGGCTCTCGACCACCTTGTGGCCGATCAACTCGCCATGCAAATGGAGCAGGGTCAGCTGAGCTATGTGCGCAAAGCTTCTTTTTTCTGCTTCTTCTTCGGAACGGGAAAACACCCGCAGAACTTTGCGGAGGTTTCTCAAGGAGACTTCCCTCTTTTTGCTAAGGTGTACCATGCCTGGCTTGATGCGGGTGTTTACATGGGCCCATCCGGTTATGAAGTGGGCTTTCTCAACACGCTTCACGAAAAGGCCGACCTCGAGAAATTGGTGGGTGTGGTGGCCGACGTGGTTCGACCAAAATGAAAATCCGAGCGGTGGTGCAGCGGGTTTCTCATGCAACGGTTCTGGCCGATGGAGAGAGCCGCGGGAAAATACAGGCTGGTCTTCTCGTTTTGTACGCAGTGGGTCGTTGCCCCCCTTCAGAAGGTGCAGAGCTTGAAGAGTCTCTATTAGAGCTTCGCGCGTGTGAAGCCAAGCTCATTGACAAGCTTCTGGGTTTGCGCACTTTTTCCCACTCGGCAGACAGTCGGGGGAAAATGGACCTCAGCCTTAACGATGTGGGTGGCGCCTTGGCTCTTGTGAGCCAGTTCACTCTCTTTGCTGATTTGCGCAAAGGTGCCCGACCAGGATTCCAAAATGCTGCACCGCCACAACTGGCAAAAGAAAGTTACCTGCGCGTTGAATCTGCTCTCAGGGAAAGACTCGGTGAGCAACGATTTGTTTCGGGGGTGTTTGCGGCAGACATGCAGTTGAGCTTCACAAACGATGGTCCTGTGACGTATGTCTTTGAAGTGGAAAAAGGTCAGGTGCGCCAGTTGTGAAAAG
>JANQPW010000255.1 GCA_028285285.1 Silvanigrellales bacterium | reverse complement strand
AATCAAATAGCTCGGGGCCATGATCAGAGCAAACTCAAAGCGGCCCGTGACAGCGATGATCCCGAGGTGCAAGCAAACCCCAAAGGCGATCATCAATGGCCTCCAACGCTTCATCCAAATGAGAAAGGGAAAGGACACTTGAAAGGCAACGATCACATAAGTTGCCAACAAGGAGGCAAGGGGGAACTGCAAAACCGCCTCGCGGAAAAAAGGCGTGCTGAAAGTAGGAGACTGCAGCTCATAGAACAGAGCTGTTCCGTTTTGCCATTCTGAGTTCATCAGTTTACAAATGCCGGCAAAAGCACACACGAGAGCCACCTGTGCACGAAACACAAAAACAACGACTGTAGAAAGCGTGTGAAAATGGCTGAAGGCGCGGCCATGGTGAGACTTCACTGCGAAATGCGCAAGGGGAACAAAGAGGAGAAAAAGAGAAGCAAGGTTGTCTCCACTATCGAGGGTAGGCCCCAGACTGCTGAGAACCACAAGACTCGTTACGGAAAACAGCGTTGCGGCCAAAAGGGAAAACCAACGATTCGAGACGAAACTCCCCAAAGCAGACAATGTTTGGAGCCCAATCAGCCCCGTCAACAGAGCCAAGGGCTCGACTGCGACCATGCGGAAAACAGACCGGTAGAAGCTCACAAACCAGCCATTGGGATCGAGCAGCAAGAGGTGATTGAGTTGCCACACGCCTCCCTCAAGTGAAAGAAGCAAATAGGACTTGAGAAGGACACACACTGTGATGACCATCAAAAAAACCCTAAGGGTTTTGTCATGGCGACTTTTTTGAGCGAAGACAAGACACTTCACTGCACACGCCCCCGTTCGCGGGTTCCAAAAAGCTGGCGAGGCGTGACGGGCAGAAACTCAATGGTGTGGTTCACACGCGCTTTTTTTTGACCATTTCTGTTTGCCGACCAATCCACAGCCGACAGCTGAGTGATCTCCAGCGTCATGTGCTGCACGGCACGCGACGGCGCCATCTGCACACATTTGGACATGGTCTTTTTTGCTAAAATGTCTCCGTGCTGAAGTGCAGAAAGGTCTGGCTTCTTCTCGCCCTGAGTGCGGTTGGCTTGGCTCCAAAGCTCCAGCACCAAAAAATGCTCAAAGCGCTTGGCGCGGCTGTTCCCAGAAACACGGATTTCTTCGCGCATCGATACACCTTCCCCTCCGTGAAAGGTGCACCTCACCCAGAGATGAAGGGATGAGGCTGGAGGCCGCAGAGAAAGAAGATGCCAGTCTCGTTCGCTCAACGGATTTTTGGGCATGAGGAAGAGCACGATGAGCAGAGTGTGTGACACTCCAGCCAGCAGCCACACAATGCTCATCAGCTGACTCGACCAGCTCGGTCGCAAACTTCCTCCCAGTCCTTCTCTCGACACAGTCTCCCTTTCAGCATCAAACGTGTAGGCCCCAATAACGAAACACTTGGACCTCACATCTAGAAATACCGAAACATGACGAGTTTCACGAGAGACATTTGCTGAAGGATTTCAACAGCACTTCAAAAAAACCGTCTGAGAGAACCGCTGACACTCCGTGACGAAGCACGAAACGATGACGTTAACGCTTTTCAACAATCTTATATGAGCACAGTCAACAACGACGATGCCGCTCCATCCACTCCACAGCAAAGTCCACAAGGCTCCGCTGACAGAAAAGCTTGGCAAGCCCGTACCCGACCTTTCCTTGTTGAAAGCTGCGGTTGGCTTCAAAATCTCGGCCAAGGTCTTCAAAGTCGTCAGTGTCGAGCTGCATCATTTCCCACTCAACCCACTTTCGCCTGTCGCCAACGAACATGGCCGCGCCTTCTCGATGGAAAGACTTCCTCCATTCAGCTCTGTACTCAGCAAGGTGAAGTGAAGTGTTGCAGTCGTGACCAACACCCAGCAGCAGCACCCTGGCATTGAGATCATAAAGACGCCCGACCGGACTCCCGTTACCAAACATCGGTTCGAGACAGTGACCAGCCAAAACCCTGGTGGCAAGAGGACCCAGGGCACAAAACGACCCCACAGGGTGATCACTTCGAATCACACCTGGCCAGCAACGAAACGTCTCGGCAATTTTTCCCATGCCCAGCGAAGGTGTCTTGGCAGGGTCAAATGCAGGCATCTCTTCACGCACGGTGCTCCACCAAGATTCGGGAACCGCAGGG
>JANQPW010000240.1 GCA_028285285.1 Silvanigrellales bacterium | reverse complement strand
TTATCGGAAGTTCTTCGCCGCCGGAACAGAGGAGGCATTGCAAAACCTGCTTGAGGAATGCGAAGATCGTTTTGGTCCATTGCCTGAGACGGTTCGTTTCCTTGGCGAAACGGCGCGGCTTAAGCGATTGGCTATGAGAATGCGTGCTGTGTCGTTGGTTGTTTCCGAAAAGCTCACTGAAATCCGCTTGGATCCGGTGGTTTTGCAGGGAAGCGATGAGCATGCCGATCTTGTGCGGCGCATTCTTGATGTGTGCAATCGACAAAGCCGCGCGGTGCGTCTCACACCTGATGGCCGCATTTTGCACGCGGGTCTTCGGTCTGCAGACTTTAAGGGAGTCGGTATTGAAAAATCGTTCTCAGAGCTTCGGGTGTTGCTGGCGACTTTTTCAGGTGATCTGGCGTTGGTCTAGTGTGAAAAGCCAGGCAGGCGCTACCTGGCTGTTTCTCATTCTCTTGGTTTTGTCGCCCCTTGCGTCGCAGGCCCAAACTCGCTCTACAGACGATCCTCTCAACCCCACAATTCCCTCTGCTGTTCCCAAAAAAATTGAATCTGAAGTGCGAAAAAAACGGCGAGAATCCAACCGCCGTTTGATTCCCAAAAGATCAAAGCGCATCAAAGCCAACACATTTTCTGAAGCGACTTCTCCTGAAGATGAAGCAACAGCCGAGGAGTCGGCCCAGGAAAAGGGCCGTTCCTTTGGTATTGGCCGCATCAAAATTCCTTTTTTAGACATGAAGAACTCGAAAGCGAAAAAGAAGGGCAAGAGGAATGTGATGGGTGACCCCGCTGAATTGCCTCGATTCACGGCTGTGCCGCCAAAAGGAATAGCAGCTTACCTGGGCCAATCACTTGCTTTTGAGGTGGCTGTGACCTCAACTCGTGAAGAAAAGGTGAACCTGATTTGGATTGTGAACTCTCGAGTTGTTTGCAGTGGCAAACGATGTCTGCTGCCACTTGATGGAGAGGTTGTCGATGCTGGTGCCACGGTCTTGACGGTGGTGGCCTATCACACGGGTGGGAGTGTTCAATCCGATCACATTCTGCAGGTGGTGGAGGGCCGTTGGAAAAAAGGTCAGAAGTTCAATAAACGTTTTGTGAAACGAATTCGCTCGAAAAGGCAGACCCCAGAGAAACCCACGCTTGACTTGCAAAAGGAGCACATATTTGCGCAGTCGGGCACGGGGGTGTTGGCCTTTCCGGGCACGTTTTGGCTGTTGGGTGATGTTGGCCGCCAAATGAAGTGGACGGGTCGGTTGCGTTCAAACTCCACCGGTGTGATGAAGCTTATTTCACCGAGTATTGGGGAATGGTATGTGTTGCGCCGCAGTACCATTCGCTTCAT
>JANQPW010000220.1 GCA_028285285.1 Silvanigrellales bacterium | reverse complement strand
CCGGGTGCCCCGTGGGGTGAGCTGTGAAGCCTCAAGTTTGTAGGAGCGGCAGAACACAATGAAACCCTGCGACTTCATAACACGTGTGGCGAGCTCTGGAGGAATGGGGCTGTTGATGACAATTTCTTGCTCGTGAACCTCTGCCAAAATGCAAAAGAAGCTCGCCCGAAGGCCTTTTGGCGTGAACACTACGGGTTCCTCTTTTTCGCAAGCTTCGCTCAAAACATGTCTGAGCTCAGCCTGTGTGAGCCTGGCCTTCACTTCACTAGAACTCTTCTGCATAGGTGTTCTCCTGGAAACGTTGCACCCGCTTTTGAACCAATGAAGTTCGCGGCCAAGCATATGAGTATGTCAGTGAGTAGATCTCTTGGAGAATGTTGAATTCTGGAATTGTTGAGGTCGTTGAGTTGATAGAGAAAGAAACAGAGAGTCTTTGTGTTTTGGTGATATCTGCATAGAGGCTTCCGGAGGCCCCTAAAACCGTATCATTTCGGGCAATGAGAGTGGGTGATTCCGTGGACTCGCCTTCAGATCCTGTTTTCTTGAAGCCCTCAATGCGCACCCGATCGGCTATGAAGTCGTTGGTCTGGTAAAGAAACTTTGGGGCTGCTCGCACTCTCCAAATCACGGGAAAGTCAATTGAGGTGGCAATGCCAATCTGACGTCGATCATTCTGAATTGAAGCGTATTTGAACTGATTGTATGAGAGGTCTAGAAAAATAAGCGAATTGATCGATGGAATGAAAAAGCCATTGTTCATATCAGCGCTCATCAAGAAGCCGCGGCCGCGAGAGTCGAGCGAATAGGTGGCATTGCTCAGGCGTTTCTCATCTTCGTTGATCTCCGTGCGAAATGGCGCTGAAATCTGCCCACGATAGTAGCGTCCATATCGAAATGAGAAATAAGGCACGAAGTTTTCGCTTTTCACAACAGTGCGGGCCTCTTCAAACTCTGCACCTAAAAGCTGAGAGCCCACTCTGGCAAGGGAAAAACGGCTGAACACCCCTGCCTGAAAGTACCGATGAATGTAGCGAAGGTCGGAAGCCAGCTCATGAGATCGCAGCAGATCTTGAGTGCGAAAAAGGAATGTTTCTGCGCTGGGAGACTGAAACCACTGGTTCTGAAACTGTGTGAACTGACCTTGGTCGGTTTTCCAGTCTTGCTTGTAGGTGTAGTGAACATTGAAAAACAGGTCGTTTGCGCGAATAGGGCCCCATCCGATCACGCCGCCAAACAGCATCTTGTGCTTTTGGTCTGAAATGGGGACATTTGTGTTGGCTGGATCGTTTTTTTGGGTTGTTTCCAGCTCGTATCCAGAGCTCGCTCGCAGGTAATAGCTTGTGAGGCCGCGTACGGGAAGTTCCGGCGCAGGAGCAGATTTGGGTTTCCGTGTGACCTTTCCTTTCTCTCGTGCTTTCTTCTTTCCCTTGGTCTTTTTGGCGCGAACTGAGGTGTCTTGTGCCTGGTTTTGGGCAAGAGCCATTTCAGGATTTATGAGAAAAGAACCTCCGGAAATGCAGAATGCGAGCGAAAAAAGATTCCAGCAAAGCGAGCTGAATCTGGCGTGCCTGGGACTGCTTTTTTTGGGTTCCAAAGCAATGGTCAAAGTTTGAGCTGACCCCCTTCTTTCTTGTTTGTGCTGCATTCCCATTCCGAGGGGCAACTCCCCCTATGCTACCGTCTCTGGCGGGCTGAGTTCAATTGAATCGTCAACTTATCTTTTTCAGCGGGCTTCGGCATGCCGCAGAATGAGTGGAGGTGGGAGCGCGGTTTGGGGCACCTAGCGGTCAGCTGGTGCACGTGGTACGACTGGAGTGTGTGCGAAGTTGCTGTGTGATGTTGATCTTTGAGGGGAAGATGACTCAGGAAACCGAAGGAAGTCAAGAAAGCACGGGGAGTCAGGGCCCAAAGCCTTCGAGCGACATTGGCGTGTTTTCAGAAGTGGGTCGACTTCGCAAAGTGATGGTGCACACCCCGGGCTCTGAGGTGGAACGCATGACTCCGGAAACGGCCTCGGAGTTGCTCTACAACGAAATCATTCACTATTCGCACGTTTCGAGATCGCACAAGCAGCTGAAGGGAATTTTGGAGCAGGTTGCAGAAGTAATTGAAGTTATTGACTTTCTTAAAGAAATTTTGGATGATGATGAGGTCAGGTTGACCCTTCTCAATCAGCTTCTGGCCCAGGGTGATTGTGCCGACCTTCTTCCGGAACTTTTGCGTCACGACTCTCCCAAATT
>JANQPW010000193.1 GCA_028285285.1 Silvanigrellales bacterium | reverse complement strand
CCGGTCTCTGGGTGATGACTTTGTTCGTCTCACACATGAGTCTGACCCCGTTTCTCTCACCCCGGCTTCCCGCTACGCCGCGGTGCAGGCGGCTCCCCTCATGCGATTTTTGGGGCGGCCGGGTCATCCGGCTCCCACGGCGCAAGACTTCGAAGAGTGGAACTACGTTCATGGGGGGCGCCTTTTTATGCTCAACAGCAAGCGCGAAGTGACTGAGAACCCCATGTGGACCGACGAAAAGGAACGATCGTTCTACTTTGGGTTGTTGAACGACCCCAAAAGCCGATCCTCTCTCTCGAAGGTGGTGGGCGTGACTGAGCATGTTCCCACCCGCATCAACTGCTTGTTGCAAGGTGAGTGAGGTTCCGACCTCGCCAATTTTCTGGTCAATGTGTCTCGAATGACTGGACTCTGACCGCTTCCCCTTGATAGCCTGCCCCCGGCCGCTGCAGACTCTTCTGTGCGGTTGGGGGAATTCATGAGTCAGGTTAAAGCAGCATTTCAACACATCTGGATTTTTCTATTTTTCTCAGTGGGTTTTCTCTCATCAACTGGGTGTTTCGATCTCCCCGTGCCCCTCACCTATGCACCGCAAAACCCTTTGGCAACAGCCACTCCAGGAGCGGTGCCGACCGGTGCACCCGATGGAAAGGGGCGCGCCTTGGTTGTTCTCACACGCTCGGCGCCCACTGCTCATTACCTGTCTGCTGAGGGCGAAGCTCGTGGTTTTGAGGTTGAGCTGAGCCGGAAGTTCGCGGAATATTTAGGTCGCCCGGTTATTTTTAAGGCTTTCGAGTCGAGTCAAGAAGTTCTTGCCGCGCTCAGGCGGGGAGAGGGAGATTGGGCTGCAGCGGGTTTGTCACTCGGCCAAGCCCTTTCTGAGAATTTTGTGTTTGGCCCTGTGTACCATGAAACACCGATCTATCTCGCTTGCCGGGTGTATTTCACCCTGACAAGTTTAACCGATCTGCGCAAAGATCTTGTGGTCAGCACACAAACGGTTCATGCAGAGTTGCTTGGAGATGCCTATGGGGCCGATTTGGCGTTTCGCGTTTCTCCTCGCTCTCCCGAAGATTTGTTGCAAGATGTGGTTGCTGGCAATGCCGACTGCACCATGACAGGGGCTCATGTTTTAGCTATGCAGAGCACCGGACTGCGCAAACTCAAAATCGTGCATGAGTGGCCTGAGAGAGATCGTCTGGCCTGGGTGTTTCCCGCAGAGAGAACCTATTTAAGAGATGCCTCGGAAGGTTGGTTTGAAAAGATCCGGCTCAATGGAGAGTTGCGATCGGTCGCCGACGCTCATTTTGGGCATGCCGGGGAGTTCGACTCCTATGACGTTGGCCGCTTTGTGCGGCGCATCCGCACTCGGCTACCAAAGTACTTGCCGCTGTTCCAAAAAGCCGCGGAAGAGACGGGTTTGGAGTGGGATCTGTTGGCTGCGGTGAGTTATCAAGAGTCACACTGGAACCCCCGGGCGAAGAGCCCTACCGGCGTTCGCGGTCTCATGATGCTCACGTTGAAAACAGCTCGGGGCATGGGAATCAGCAACCGTTTGGATCCGGAGCAGAGTGTGAGGGGTGGGGCTCGGTATCTCAAGCGCATGTTGCGGCAGCTGCCCGCATACCTCAAATCCGATGATCGCCTGTGGTTGGCTTTGGCAGCCTACAACATTGGTTTTGGACATCTTCAAGATGCCCGCTCTTTGGCAGTGTGGAAGGGGCTCAACCCAAACACATGGCATGATGTGCAAGACACTCTCCCCCTTTTGGCCCATGCTTCCTACCTCCCCCGGTTGCGCCATGGTGCCGCACGGGGGTATGAACCAGTCGATTACGTGCGTCGTGTTCGAAACTACCTCAAGATCTTGAGAGCAAGGCAGGAGCAGCTCACTCCTCTAGCAGGAGCGGCCGTTGGCACACCTGCCGAATGAGGGGGTGCTTCTGTGTTTCGTGTGGTCCACACAGCCGATTGGCATTTGGGCAAGAGCATGTTTGGCCGAAGGCTGATCTCTGATCAGCGTTGGGTGCTCGAACAACTGCTTGTTCATGTGGGGGAACACCGGGTCGATCTGGTTGTTGTGGCCGGTGATGTTTTTGATCGTTCGATTCCTCCGCTCGAGGCACTGCAGCTTTTTGACGAGGTCATGCAGCGGTTGGTGAACCTTGGTGCCACGGTGGTCATCATTTCAGGAAACCACGATTCGTCTGAGAGACTGGGCTACGCAAGCCGATTCCTCAAGCTCTCTGGAGTTCACGTGATCACTCAGGGCCCCGAGCATCAGTGGGCTCCGCTGGTTTTGAAGAACTCAGACCTGGTCGTGAATGTGTTTCCTCTTCCCTACCAAGAGCCACAGTGGCATTGGAGCTCCACGAATGAGGGGGCTGCAGCCGCTCCGCAAGGAACGGTGCAGGATCCTCTGTTGAGTTGGTTGGAACAGCTCAGTTTGGAGCTGCCTCAGTCATCTCGCGATTTCAATCTTGCCGTTTCTCATTGTTTTGTGAGCGGAGGAAGTGAGTGTGATTCTGAACGTGTTTTGGGCCCCTTGGCTGTGGGAGGGCTTGGACAGTTTTCTGCAGATGCATTTGCTGCCTTTGACTACGCAGCCTTGGGTCATCTGCACTCGCCGCAGAAGCTCTGCGGCGGAAAGGTTCGCTATTCTGGTTCTTTGCTGAAGTATTCGTTTTCAGAAGTTCACCAAAAGAAAGGATTCTGGAGCCTGCTCATCACACCAGGTTCTGCGGGGGAGCGTCCCACTTTCTGTGCTGATTTTGTTCCCTTTTCGCCATGGCGGGATGTGCGTGTGGTGGAGGGAACTCTGGAGGAACTGCTGGCGGCCGGTGAAAGCGCTGCGGCAGTAGGAGAGAGTGCGGGGCTCAGCAAGGCTTCTGTGACGGGCGCTTCGCAGCACGAGGAGCCGCTAAAGAATGGAGACTACCTTTTGGCGCGGGTCACTGACAAGGAGCTGATCTTGGACTTGATCAGCACCTTGCGCCGTGTTTACCCCAACATCCTCCACATCGAGCGTCCTTATTTTGAGGTGCAGCGTGCAAGGCAAACATTGCCTTCTCAGGAAATCTCTCGGGTTGGCTCTGAGCTGCGTTTGTTTGAGAGCTTTGTTCGCACCGTCACAAACACTCCCCAGGAGGAGGCTTTGCCCTCTGGCTTTTCTCAGGTGTTTGCCGAGGCTCTCGATGAGGTGCGCAGGGGAGAAGAAGCATGAAACCACTCTTGTTACGAGTGTCAGCCTTTGGTCCATTTCGAGAAACGGAGTGCCTTGATTTTGAAGCGCTGACTCCCTTTCCCCTTTTTCTCATTCATGGAGTGACAGGTGCAGGCAAGTCTTCTCTTTTAGATGCCATCACCTTTGCTCTTTATGGAGAAAGCGCAGCCGGGATGAGACGGCCACGTGACCTGAGGTGCCACTACGCGCCCTCACAACTGGCAACTGCGGTGGAGTTTTGCTTTGCGTTGGGAGATCAGCGCTTTCGGCTCACTCGTATGCCGGAACAGCGCATTCAGAAGCCGCTTGCAAAAAAGAAACAACTTGAGGGCGTTGGGCCGGCATGGAAGCAGGTGCGGGCCAGTGCGAAGCTAGAGGAGATCGCCGGTTCGGCAGATGGCGTTGTTGTCTCTGGAAATGCGGCGGTCACGGCCTGGGTGGAAAAGACCCTGGGCTTGGCAAGCGAACAGTTTCGGCAAGTGATTGTGCTTCCTCAGGGAAAGTTTCAACGCTTTTTATTGTCGAGCTCTGCTGAGAAAAATGAGCTCTTGGAGCAGCTCTTTGGCACCGGAGTCTTTCTGGCTGTTGAGAACCAGCTTTCCAGCAAAGCTCAGAAGCTGGAGTTGGAGTGGTCACAGCTGCAGGCGCGCCTTCAAGCCCGTCTCGACAACCTGGAATTGAGCTCGATCGGGGAGCTGGATGTGGAGCTGCAAGCAAAATCAGCTGCTCAGAAGGTGCAGCTCCAGGCAGCGACCAAAGCGGCCCATGAATTGGAGGTGGCTCACGAACGCCTCTCAAAAACAAAAAGAGAAGCTGAAGAGTATGCAACCTGGCAGAAAGCTGAGGAGCGCTTGCGTCGTCTTGAGGAAGAGCTTCCTCGTGTGGAAGAAGCCCAGAGGCGCTTGCAAGGGGCCGAGGCAGCGCAGCGGGTTTTGCCCAGCCTAGAACGCCTGGAAAAGGTAACTGAGATGTTGGGCCAGGCGGAACGGCGCAGGAACAGTCTGGGAAGGGAAGGAAAAGAATCCGGGCTCCAGTTGGAGAGAGCTGAGAAGTGTTTGAAGGAGGCCATGTCTGAGCACACAACGGAGAAGTTGCGGGCGTCAGAAAGTGAAGTTCGTGAGGCTGAAGCCGTGTTGGGCCAGATTGCCTTGTTGAAAGAGAAGGTCAACCAGCATCGGCAGGCCGAGGAACGGTTTTTCTTGGCAAAGAAAAAAGCGGAGGCCTGCCAGGCTTTGGAGTCGACCCAAAGGGAGTTGCTTGCTCAGATGCCCGTGTGGTTGAT
>JANQPW010000414.1 GCA_028285285.1 Silvanigrellales bacterium | reverse complement strand
ATGAGTTCAAAAGGCGTTGGATCGAGTATTTCGGAAGTTGAAGTTCTTGGTATTTCTGAGTTTGGAATTTGGCTGTTCGTTTCGGAGAAAGAGTTCTTTCTACCCTATGACAAGTACCCTTGGTTCAAGAACGCCACGGTGAGACAGATTGTTGAAATTGAGTTCTCTGGGGGAAAACACCTTCATTGGCCATATCTTGACGTCGATCTTTCCACAGATATTCTGGAGGCGCCAGAGCGATTTCCCCTGGTGGCAAAGTGAGTGAAAACGAATGAAGCTCAAGAGCGTGTGTGTGTTTTGTGGCTCGAGTTTTGGGCAGCGTGAGGAGTTCAAGGCCGTTGCGCAGGCCCTGGGTCGTGAGTTTGCAACGGAGAAGGTTCGTCTTGTGTATGGTGGCGGCCGAGTGGGCCTCATGGGGGTCGTTGCCGATTCCGTGCTGGAGGCTGGCGGAGAGGTGTTGGGCGTTATTCCGCAGGCCCTTCACGATTTAGAAGTTGCCCACAGTGGTCTTTCCGAGTTGCAAGTGGTTGACTCCATGCACACACGAAAAATGGCAATGGCCGACGCAGCAGAGGCCTTTGTGGCGTTGCCCGGCGGCTTTGGCACTTTTGAGGAGCTTTTCGAAGCTATCACGTGGACCCAGTTGGGAATTCACCACAAGCCGTGCCTGGTGCTCAATGTGGAAGGCTACTTTGATCCGCTTCTGGAGTTGGTGAAGCGAGGTGTCATGGAAGGCTTCATCAGCCCCAATGCAGCCAAGATCCTGCTGCGGGTGGAAAAAGCGGAAGAAGTGCTCCCAGCCCTTCGCGCTTGGGAGTTCACGCCAGAATCGAAAGCCGCCCAAGCCAAAGAAGACCTTGAGAAACTCCGCTAGTCAGTTCGACCCGGTTTTTCGCGGGGGTTCAGACCCCTGCGGCAGGTCGCTGATCATCTCTTCGCGTTCCGTTTCAGTTTCCTCACAGTTTTCTCCGTTCACCTGCAGTGGCCCTGGTTTGAGGAAGGTCGGCGTCAGAACATGTCGGCTGAGCCTTTCCACCAGCTCCTTTTGCTTTTGGAAGACCAACATATGACCCGATCGCGGCACTTCATGAAAGTTTGAATGGCGAAAGGCAGTGCGCACCAGCAACTGGCTCGCCGGACTGCAAAAGGGGCTCTGTGCTCCAAACACACACTCGACGCGCATGCTGTTGCGGGCGTCTTTGGGGAGGCGCAGCAGGCGAAGGGTCGCGCTTGAGGGTTGTGACTCAACAATATCGGCTTCCCAGCGGGGGTTGTGACGCAAAGTGAGACCTTGTTTCTGCATCCGGTAGTTGCT
>JANQPW010000125.1 GCA_028285285.1 Silvanigrellales bacterium | reverse complement strand
TCGTGGTGGTGTGGAAATGGAGCAAGACCCCCGCTCGATTGAAAATGCCGATGCCGATTTGAACATTTTGACGGAAATCATCGTGGAAGACTGTCGTGTTTCTCCCTGTGTTGAGATTGAGCCGGAGTTCAACCGAATGCTCGGAGAAAATGCGATTGTCCTTCGCATGTTTAGACCGGACGACTTGAGAACCAAGCTCAGAATCACCAATGTGGGGAACGTCAACCTCCAGGGCTTTCTGGCTGAAATCGATGGACGATGCCGGGACGCCTTCCCGATCGTAGGAAATGAGTTCCAGAGAGTGCTCGCCACGTTCAGAAGCACCACCGTTCCCGTTCCGCAGATCCAAAACGACACGCTGACGTACTCATCGACTGAGATTCAAATCCCATGGACCTGGGGAAGAGGAACCTGTGAACTGACTGTGAACGTGGAGACCCAACAGGAGGGCAACCCAAGTTTTTCTGCCATCACATCGGTCAATCAGCCCATTCTTTCATTGCCAGCTTCTCTCATCCCGGTGTTGTTTTAGCGGCCTCGCAAACACGGGAAGAGAGATTGGCAAATGACGAATCGGGTCGAAGACATGATACACAAAAGTGAGGAAAACAAGATGCCAGTGTTTAAAGAGGAAAAAAAACCAACGTCAAAGTTGTTCAGCCTAAGTTTCTATTTTATTTCTTCATTTCTTTTTTTGGGATGTGGAGTGCCTTCATCGGACTCCGAAATCGAAACCCATTCACCTGAAACTGAAATCAGCTCACCTGTAGCTCCAGAGCAGCCTTTGGATGACGGTTTTTTGACCCCAAAAAACGAAGAAGCGGATAGCTGGAAAGCACAGCTAGACAACATGTACGTGCAAGACACAGAACTCGAAACCAACAAGGATGTTTCGCTTTCTTTGACAACCCAAGACAGCACACTGAAATGGGAACATCGATTGAAAAAGTGATGGCACTGTGAGATTAAAGTTTCACCTCATCACATAACATTGCGCGAAGACAACTTTGGGCAATACCCACCTGGTACCACTTCCCTCGCGGCTCGCCACCGTTGAACTCGCCGCGGCTCACAGTGACTTTTGCTGTTACGTTTGGCACAACCTTTGCTGAAATGCGAAAGTTCCATACTCAAGAAATAGAATCTCCTAAGATAGGGAATTGACGCATGTTTCGCTATATCAACCGTTCAGTCGTTGTCTCTTTTGTCGTTTTTCTGGCCTTTGCGCTTGGAACAACCACAGCCTGCGAAGCCAAAAAACAACCCGAAAATGAGTCGAGCGTCGACATTTCTCGAAGGGATCTCCACAACCTCCGTCAAACCGCGACTGTCGCCTTCGGAGCCCTGCTGCTGGTTGGAGGTGTCGTTTCTCACCCGTTGATCAACCATCTCAACCAGAACGCCCAGACGGTCACTCAACAGGAAGTAGATGAGTTTTTTAAAAAAGGCAGAGCGCCTTCACACTATGAAATCGACGAACGCTACCTTGCATTTTCAAAACTTGGATTCGCCGAATACACCTTGAGGTTAGATATCAAGAACCAAGATGAAGAGCGAGTTGGCACCCTCGTTGCCCAAGGTGGCTGGACCCGTGGCTTGCAGATCCACGACATCAGCGGCAATCTTGTTAGCTCGAGTCGAGAACAAGCTTTGTCATGGGGAAATCAAATCCAAATTACCGATTCCTTTGGTGCTCCGATTGGAGCCATCGAAGAAAGAGTTGTCGGCAATCGAGTCAAAAAATTGTTCACGCTTGGTATACAAACAAAATACCAAATTGTTCAAAACGGAGTCACGGTCGCAAGCTCAGACGCACTTCGCTACGGAGTCTCAAAAAGGATTGAACTCAGAGACCCTCGCACGGGTCAGCTCCTTGTTGCTATTCAGCGCGACACAGATGACGGTATATTAGCTGGGGTTTTCGACGCTTGGGATGTCACGATCACCGAGGCTGGCAGCAAGGTCATCGATCCCAGGCTTATCCCTCATATTGCCGGAATGGACACTCTATTTGACGAGACCAAATGAAGACTCATCTGTCTGGCCGAATTTGCTCCTCCATGCTATGTGGTCAATAGAAAGGGAGGCGAGAGAAGGAGTATCTAGGTGCGATTGACTACAAGACTTCGAGCTTTGGTCTGCTTGGCAGTTGTCTGCATTTTGCCTTTGAGTTGCAAAACGGCGACCAGAGGTCTTTTGAGTGAGGAGCATTCGCGTGAAGGAAATTCTCAGAATGACGATTTTCTGACTCAATTCGTCGAGCAAAATCGGGCGGCTTACAAAGAAGAGAGCCTAGACGGCACCGTTGAAACAATTGTTCAGTATTTGGAACAAAGAAACGAAAATACTGCCGACATTGAGTTACT
This sequence comes from Silvanigrellales bacterium, assembly GCA_028285285.1. Classification (GTDB taxonomy): domain Bacteria; phylum Bdellovibrionota_B; class Oligoflexia; order Silvanigrellales; family Silvanigrellaceae; genus JANQPW01. Next base: position 1,672 of record JANQPW010000125.1, on the reverse strand, counting down.
TTGGAATAAATACTTTTTCACAGAGTTAAAGGAACTCACCGAAGGTTGGGGGGTGCAGTCTTTCTTAGGAGGTTTGAAACTCCAAGGACCGTGTCGCTCGGAAGAGCGGCAGCTGCGAAAACTGTCCATTTATCGTGCCTTCCAATCCAAAAAGACTGCGGAACAAAGAGCCTCGCACACAAAAAGTTGGCAGCAGGCTTTCAAGAGTTTTGAAGAGTGTCTTTCTCTTGCCAACGATCCATTCGCCCAAAACAAGCCTGGCGACCTGAAAAGCGTGGCCCGAGACCTCTCACGCTCCATTGTACCCTATTTTGGTATGCAAACATCTGACCTCAAAGGTCTTTCTCGCCGCATGATTGAAAGGCTCAATGACTTTTTGAATGCCGATACTTTCTCCACCCCAGACTTCTTAATGATGCTCGCTCAAGCGACATGTGTGATGTCGGCTTGGTCTGTCTCCGATTTTCTCATCAACCCTGAAGAGCCCGGCTTTCAAAGCGCAATGAAGAAGAGAAAACTTCGGGCCATCTTGGTGAGTGGAGGAGATCCGATGAACAATTGCCTCAGTCAATCTCACCGGGTGGAAGTCAATGAAAACCTCTGGCCAAAAATCTTTGAACGACCACTGGAAAAATTTGATCTGATTCAATACTCAGCATTGCCCCTTGCGGTTGCCGAGATCTTCTTTCAAACCATTCAAGAGTATGATCAAGGGCCGGCCTTGGTTTACGAGTTCTACATTCACGATCTCACACATGCCCATCTTAAAAACGACACTCTTTATGCGGACAGCTCGCTGTGGCAAAATCCGTCACGTCAGAGATCTGAGGATGTTAAAAACACTATCCTTTCCAGACAAGAGGTGTTTCGAAATGTGGTCGAAAAAATCGAGTCGTTGAGCAGCGTCAGGTCGACTATTGCCTTAGAGTTGCATTTTGAAATTTTGCATGAGTTTCCTTTTGTCTTCACCAGTCGAGCCTTGAAGGCGGCAAGGGCGCAGAACCAAGAGATCGGCTACGCACGCTATATTCGGTCTTTTTTGGAGCTGATCATTCCCGAAGAAAACAAACTTGAGAACGCATCTCAAGACCAATTGAAACTGATCCAACGTGTTGCGGAGTCTCTTGAAGTCAGTGATCTCAAGGTACTTCGAGAGCAAGAAGTGGTAGACACGAGTGTTTTGCTACTTGAGAATTAACACATGACAGCGTAAGTTACGCTTCCTCCAGTCGGTGCAAGTTCACTCCGCTGCGTTGAGATGCTTGATCACCAACGCTGTTTCGTTGATGGTTCTTTGATTGATGCTCACATTTCCACGGAAGTCGTAACCAAATGCTCGCAAATTCTGAATTCCGGTATCTGCACTTAGGGTGGGTGAAAAGTCGAAACTCATGTCTTCCATAAATTGCGGGCGCCATTCTGGAAAGACATCAATTTCTTTTTTCACAAGCTCTCGACGAACTTGTGTGGAAACGTGGCAGTTCACACAACTGGTGTTGGTGATGTCACTTTGAGTGGGGTCTTCCGAAACCAGAGAGGCTTCCCAAAATGGTCGATTTTCTTGACCCCGCTGTTTGAGAATGGCCGTGCGATCAAGCAGTGGCATGAACTCTTTTTCGGGAACAGAAGAAGGAGATGTGCGTGATTCTGCATTGCCTGCAGTGGGAGAGTA
>JANQPW010000118.1 GCA_028285285.1 Silvanigrellales bacterium | reverse complement strand
CTGAAGGCCCCTTGAGCCTCTCTGAAATGTTCGAAACTTACTATATTGACTACGCCTCCTACGTGATTCTGGAGCGGGCTGTTCCCAGTATTGAAGACGGCCTCAAACCCGTGCAACGCCGCATTTTGCATGCTCTTTGGGAAATGGACGATGGACGCCTCAACAAGGTGGCCAACGTGGTCGGACACTGCATGCGATACCACCCCCATGGCGACGCCTCCATTGGTGAAGCTTTGGTGAACATTGGGCAAAAGTCGTTTCTCATCGACACCCAAGGAAACTGGGGGAACATCTTCACGGGCGATGCCGCTGCCGCATCACGTTACATAGAGGCGCGACTCTCTGAATTTGCAAAAGAAGTCACCTTCAATAAAGAGCTCACAGAGTGGGTCCCCTCCTACGACGGGCGCAGCAAAGAACCGGTTCACCTGCCCACGAAGTTTCCGCTACTGCTGCTTTTGGGAACAGAGGGCATCGCTGTCGGGCTCTCAACCCGCATTTTGCCGCACAACTTTTGTGAACTCATAGAAGCATGCATCGAAGCTGTGAGAGGAAAGCCATTCGAAATTTTTCCAGACTTTCCAACAGGTGGCCAACTCGACGTTTCTGAATACAAAGACGGACGCAAAGGTGGACGTGTTAAGGTTCGCGCTAAAATTGAAACAATTGATGCCAAGACTCTTAAAATCACTGATATTCCCTTCGGAACCACAACAAATTCACTCATTGAGTCGATCTTGCTGGCCAACGACAAGGGCAAAGTAAAAATCAAGCGAGTTGACAACAACACCGCAAAACACGTTGAAATTGTTCTCCACCTTTCTTCGGGCGCCAGTGCCAAACAGACCATCCAGGCACTCTATGCCTTTTCTAAGTGTGAAGAATCCATTTCTCCGAACTGCTGCGTGATTGAAGACAACAAACCTGTTTTCATTGGGGTCTCAGAGCTTTTAAAAAAGAGTGCACTTCGAACCAAGGATATTCTGAAGCAAGAACTCGAACTCAAACGCACCCAGCTCCTTGAAAAAATCTTTTTTGGAACACTCGAACAGATCTTCATTCAAAAGCGAATTTACCGTGACATTGAAGAGTGTAAAACCTGGGAAGAGGTTATTTCCACAATTCACAATCGTCTGAAGGGCTACAAAAAGAAACTTTATCGCGCCATTACAGATGATGATGTTGTTGCCCTCACAGAAATCAAGATCAAACGCATTTCGAAGTTCGATCTGGCAAAATCAGATGAAAAACTGGTGAAACTACAGGAAGAGCTTGAACAGGTTGAAAAGAATCTGGGGCAACTCACTCGCTACACGGTGGCTTTTTTCAAAGATCTTTTGAAAAAATACGGTAAAAACGAAGGACGCCGCAGCCAAATTGAAAGCTTCAGTAGCCTCAACAAAGTTGAAGTCGCAGCCAACAACGTGAAGCTATACGCCAATATGAAAGACGGCTTCATTGGATCTGGGCTGAAAAAAGAAACTCATCTGACCGACTGCTCAGATCTTGACGAGATCATCTGCATCAATGCCCAGGGTAAACTCAAGGTTGTTAAAGTTACAGAAAAGTGCTTTGTTTTCAAAGACCTCATCCACGTTGCCGTTTTCAAACGTGGCGACGAGAAGAAGACCTACCAAATGGTGTTTAAAGATCCCTCCCGCGGTGTTCTTCTCGTGAAGCGCTTCAATGTTCCCGCCATCACCCGTGATCGCGAGTATGACCTCACAAAGGGTGTGCAGAAGGCAAAAGTGATGTACCTCAGTGTGAGCGATAACCCTCAAACCGCAGAGAAAATCCGTCTCAAACTGAGACCTAACCCTCGACTGGACTACAACGAGCTGGAGTTTGACTTTTCCGAACTCCCCGTGAAGGGACGTGACACCGGAGGCAACATCCTGACCAAACACGCCGTATCGAAAGTGACGTTGGCGCCTTAAAGTCGGCCTCAATCTGCGATGGAATAGAGGGTGATATTTGTGTGGTTTGGAGCGTGATTGAACACCCCTTCGAGGTTTTTTGCTGCGTCTGGAGCATCTTGAAAAGTCCACAGATCCGGCCTCAAGACACAATGCTCGTTTGACTCACAAAGACCATTTTTGTTCCCAGAAGGGTGAGCCATGTCTTCAGTTGCTCCCATGAGAAAGTGCCTCCCCGAAACGGAAAGGACATGGTCGCCTGGGGAACCTGTGAGCGGTGAGGGAATAACCCCCTGCGCAATGGTGTCAGCAGGCTGCAAACTCAAGTCCAAAATTGAACATTGCACACCCCCAGAGCAGTGCCCCCGAGCGGCTCCATCGCCATTCGCGGCATGATCAAGGCCAATCATGCGCAACAGGTTTTCAAAGGTCAGCCAATCCGTAATGGATGTCGAGGCAAGGCTTCCCGCACTGAAGTCATCAGGGTGCTCCGAATCGCTGGAAACCGGCCCCACAAACGTGCCCGTGAGGTCAGTGGGGCGAGAAACTGTCCAGTCACCAGGAGTCACGGGCTCACAATCTCCATTTGTGAAGTCCATGGTGGGAATGGTTGCGCCTCCATTCTTTGTGCAGGCATCGGTCGGAGTGGGTGCAGAGATAGCCAAGTGTCCATAAAATTGCTGCGCTAGCGGAGTGCCAG
>JANQPW010000114.1 GCA_028285285.1 Silvanigrellales bacterium | reverse complement strand
CTGAAGGCCGTGGTTTGCTCACAGAGGCCCACTTTCGCCGCGTTTTGGCCATCTTTAAGCGAGACTTTCAGCCCGACTTTTCTTCGGGCGGGCAGGCCTCTCTCATGAACGACTTCAGCAAGTGGGCTGTTGTGGGGTTTCGCATTGACCACTGCTTCAAGCTACAGATAGAGCACCCTTGTCGCCCGCAGGTGCGGTTGGTGGCTCAAGCCATGGCCGATGACGACGTGAGCGGCACCGACTTTGCCATGCATCTGATCTACGAGCCTCAGATTTCCACCTTGGAGATGCTCAAAGAAAGCATCCGCATTCGAGAAACCTATGCGAAGCCCGCCAATCGCCAGCTGACTCTGGGCAAGCCCCTTGGCGTTCACCCCATTCTGAAGCGAGAAGGTCTCCACTCAGACTTTGCGCAGGCTGTTAAGAATGAACTCATTCTCAAAAACATCAGTGTCAGCGATCTCCGGGGAGTGGCTGCCGCATACATTGAACCCAATCGGCTCCAACCTTGGATCTTCTTTGCCACAGACATTCGTGATTGGGATCTGCCGCGCAAGAACTCGATCTTCATGTTTGACCCCGGCACAACGGTGAACGACTGCAACGTTCAGTCTGCCCGCATGATCTGTCGTAAAGACCTGAGGAGCGGCCGTATTGTGGACAGCGAAGAAAAGACGGCGGCGAACCCCACGGGTCGCAACATCTCAGGTTTCACTCCCGACGGCATCCCTTATATGGATGACTTTCTCACCCTCACACGGCTGGATCCCAACCCGCGAGTTTTCGCCAGCGCCAAGCCGCAAGAGAAAATGTGGGAGAAGGTCTTCAACCAAATTGAAAATCCTAAACTCACGGCTATGGAAACAACCAATTGTGTGAGTTGCCACCGCACCCTCACCGACCGTGTGCGTTTCAAGGGAATTCTCGATTTGGACATCAATGGCCTGGCCGCATTTCGTCCTCAGCCTGGCACTGGCTGCACACCTGGTAACGGTATTGACTTCGATGAAAAAGGCATCAAAACCATCAATGTGCGCAACTTTGGGTACCTTCACCAAGACCCCATTGTGAGCAATCGGGTGGTCAACGAAACCATCGATGTTTGTGAGCACCTCAAGGCAAGCTTGCGCTGATCTCACAGCTCTCAATAGGCCAGTACCTGGGCCGCGTTTTTTTCCGCATTTCAGCACTTTGTAGCCACTCCTGAGATCCACCCTGCCTGCATCCCGGTGCAGGCTTTCAGCATTCCTTCATTTTGTTTCCTTAAAATTGAAGAATGAGCCACTTTCTGGCACAACGAAGAAAGCTCGTCAGATTGTCCCTTGTCGCGTCCTGTGATTTGATGGACTTTGAACATGACCGGCCACCGAGGTAGCCCGTTCAGAAATCAAAATAAGGTGAGAAATCAATGTTGAGTCAACCCGGAAAACCAAAGAAGAGAGCTCTTGCTCAGAAGACCTCCTTGCGCAAGCCGCTTTCTTGGTTTGCTCTTGCGACTTTTGTTGTTTGTGGTGGGGTTGCCGCCTGTGGTCAACCCAAACCCGACGCGAAGGATGTTGCTGCCTTTCGTGAACTCAGAGATGTGCGCAGCGCTTCTCCCAGTGTTGCCAATGCAGCCAGGGCTGTGGTGTTGATCTCAACACCATCTGGCTCCCGAGGAACCGGGTCTTTTGTGTCTGCCGAGGGCATATTGATGACCAACCATCATGTGCTCAGCACCGAAGACTGTGCCGCCGAAGGGTGTGAGATCAAATTGCACTTTGAGTTTCAAAAAGGGGCAGAATATCAGGATCGAAAAACTGTGCTGGCGCAACCGCTGTTCGCCGACCGCACCTTAGATCTCTCCTTTTTTCAGATCTATGAAACCGCCGAGTCTTCGGCGCAGCTTTCCTTATCCCTCACCGACGCTGCGGCCGACGATACCCGTCGCGATTTTTCGAAGTTCGAACGCTTGTTGTCCCCCTCCTTTTTGGAAATCACTCCCCAGTCGGGAGAGGACCTTCTGAACAGTCAGGTGACCTATGTGGGCCACCCCAGCGCAGGTTTGAAGAAATACGATGTGGGTCGGGTTTTGTCGGCGGAAGGCCTCACAGCCAAAGCCCAGATGTTGTCTCTTCCGGGTTCAAGTGGCTCCCCTGTGTTGAACAGCAGTGGCTCTGTTGTTGGAATTCTTCACTCTGGGTTGCGCCTGGCCAATGCGGTGAAGCGCAAGGGTGTGATTCAGGAAACCTACTTCACACCTTCCGCCTTCATCGCAGAGTCTTTTGAAGAAGCGAAGCGTGTGCAGGCCGCTGGCGGTCTTGAACAAGAGCGCCTGGCTCTTTTGGGGCCCTCTGAAGCGCTGAAGGCTGCGAGCCGTTTCGAAGCGAGCCAGATCAACCCGCAGCTGTTGCTCGCTGGAAGTGAAGGAGAGGCTGATGCGACAACAGAGGCAGACTCTTCCCTTCTGCTCTCGGAAGCCCTTTGGGCCGCGTGTGAGAGCTCCTTTGCTGCAGAGAGTGATCTGAATCTTTCGCCACAGCTCTCAACCCTGCTGGGCGATATCATTCCCTCCGGAACTGGGAAAGACGTTGAGTTGAAAAAGATGAGCAGTTGCCTTCAAGCCATTGCTTTTGTGGGCTGCGACAGTTCTTGGAAAAGCTGCCCGAGCAGTGATGAAGCTGGCAAAATGAGGTACCGGTTTGAACAGTTGGCTGCGCTTTCGGAGGAGATCTACAAGAAACCGTCTTACACATGGATGGTGAGCACACCCTTGCTTCTCCTTTCCGCCGACAGCCCCGATCTGGCGAGCACAGCAGAGTCAGGAATCTCGCGGTATGTTGGGAAAATTGGAAAAATGACTTCGGAGGTGGCCTTCCGTCTTGTGAGCATTGGAAAAACAGAGTCTTTTGGTCAAAATGTGTTTGATTTTGTGGCTTCTCGCCAAGGAAATTTCATGACGGAAACAGACCTTTCCTATCATGTGAACACCATCTCAAGCCTCATCGCGGCCAGACAGCTGTCGGTGCCGAAAGGGCGTGATTGGCTCGATGAGATTCTGGAGAGAGACGATGTCAGCCTTTCCAACCATGCCGATGCTGAGGTGTTGCGGCATTACTATCTCGCCGACTAGGAGCTGCGAAGGGAGACATCGAACGGGAGGCGAGTTGTGGAGTACGTTGCGGGAGTTTTGGGCATAGCGGTGGCCATTGGCCTCGCCCTTCTCTTTTCAGAGCAGAAGCGAGCGGCCTGGAACCCCCGGCTCATTGTCTTGGGTCTTCTCACTCAGGTTTTTCTCGTTCTCATTGTGCGTTTTGTTCCTCCCATTCAAGATCTGTTTTTGTTTCTGAGTGCCGGCGTGAGTCAGCTGGAGCGCTCCACTCTGGCGGCTGCGCAGTTCCTTTTTGGATATCTGTCAGGGGCAAAACCTCCCTTTGAGGTTGTTGATGAGGGGCAGAACTTCCTCATTGCCTTTCGGGTATTGCCGCTGATCATTGTCATCAGTGCCTTGGCCGCGATGGCTTTTCATGTGGGTCTCATCCCTTTTGTGGTGAACTTGCTGGCACGCTTGCTGCGGCGGGTTTTTGGGGTCACCGGTGCTTTGGCACTTGGGGTCAGTGGTAGCCTTTTTTTTGGCACCATTGAAACTCCTCTGCTCATTCGCGAGTATTTGACCCGGTTGGGGCGTGCGGAGCTTTTTGCGCTCATCAACGCGAGCATGGCCACCATTGCGGGCTCCGTGATGGTGCTCTATGCGTCGGTGCTTTCGCCGGTGATTGACGGTGCGGCGGGGCATCTCTTTGCCGCCAGCCTCATGAGTTTGCCTGCGGCGCTGATGCTTTCGTTCATTTGGATGCCCCCGGCCCAAAAAGAAACGAGTGCTGCGGCGGCCCAGGAGGGGGGTGGCTCAGTTGGTGTGGAGAGCCTCCGCTTGAAGTCACCTTACGAAAGTGCTTCAGAAGCGCTTCTGAAAGGGGCCCAGGAGGGTTTGGGGATCGTGCTTCAGATCATTGCGGCTCTTCTGGTGCTTTTTGCGTCAGTGAACCTCATTGATGCGTTTCTAGGGCTCTTCAGCGACTCTCTGACCCTGCAGGTTCTGCTCGGAACAGCCCTGCAGCCGGTGGCGTGGCTTTTGGGAATTCCCTGGGCGGAGACGGCCGCAGCAGGGCAACTCCTGGGAACCAAGATCGTGCTCAATGAGTTCGTCTCTTTTTTGAATTTGGCACAAGACACAAGCCTCAGCGAAAAATCTCGCTTGGTGTTGACTTATGCGCTTTGTGGGTTTGCTAACCTGGGCAGCTTTGGAATCATCGTGAGTGGTTTGTCGACCCTGCTCCCGCAGAGAAAAAGCGAGGTGGTTTCCCTCACCCTCCGTTCCCTTGTGGTGGGCAACCTCGCCACATTTATGACCGGTGCTATGGTTGGACTGTTTGCCTGAGGTCCCGCTTCACTTTTTCAAATGATTGATTTCTGCTTGAAGTTCTGCGGCAGTGCGCAGATTGATTTGATTGCGCTGGCCTGTGAGCATCTTCATGTCTCCGGCTTTGAAACTCAAGAAGGAGCCGGTGTTTTGGATAAGTGTCAGGTGGCATGCCGAACACGTCGTGTTCGTGGGGTTGGATTTTTCGGTGTCGAGCACTTGTTTTATGAAAGCTGAAGGTTCAATTGCTTTCTCGGGCTTTCCGAAATCATTCAACGAGTTCCAAATGAGGTCGGCTCCGCTGAAAATGATGTTTCTTTGCCCAAAGGCGGGGTCGATCTTGTGGTCGGCCAGTGTAGGGTCCGCTGTGGCGTCAAACTCACTCAAAGACTCATACATGCCCGATGTTGAGGTTTGCTTCACCAGAATCTCTGAAAGCAGTCTGTTCTCGTCTGGAAAAACTGTGTCGAAAGTGCGGATCTCACTCGGTTCCAGCTTGCCGGAAGGCTTTTGCGCGAGTTTGCCAAAGGTCCATTTGTCGAGGCCCGTGAGCAGGAAGGTGGTCACGGCAAAAAGGTGGCCGTGCTGGGAAATTGTTGACTGAACATGACCTCGCAGCTTCTGGGAAGCGGCTGAGTCACGGTCTGAAAATGCGGCAGCACCGATGTCTCGGGGGCCTCGCACCTCATCTTTTCCCACAAGTGCAGTGGCCGTGTCGCTCAGCTTTTCAAGGTAACCCGTTTCAGCCCCACGCTGCATGATGCGCGACGATAGACCTTTCCAGATGTTGAGATTTTCCTGGGAGTCCGCATGGGCTCGGGCTTCATCCAGACCTCTGAGCCAGGAGTTGATCAACTCTGTCTTTGATTTTTTGTAGGCCCGCGAAGCGAGGAAGCCTCGGGTGTGATTTTTTGCGAGCGCTCGGGCCTCATCTGCTTTGCCCGTGAGCATTTGCTCCACAACTTGAAAGGTGACGAACCTGTGCTTGGCTGCGTCTCCTGGAAGAAGATTGTAGACAACGTGAATGCCAGCGTCGTCAATCGCACATTCCGCACGGAGGGAGAACCGCAGCTGCATGACTTTCGAAGGAGAAGCCCCAATTGCAGCACTCCAGTCTTCAGCGGCTCCGGGCAAAAGGCTTTCACTGGGCGAAAAGCGAAGGGCTCCCACTGACCAGTTCTGGGGATCTTCCAGACATTGACGGTATTGAAGGCCGCCCCTGAGGGAACTGTGTTGTTCGGCCTCCTCAAGCGTTGATTTCCAAAACTGTTGCTCCTCAATTTGGTCGCCGTCTATGCCCTGAAAGTCAGACCGTTGAAGATCGGTCTTCAGGGTGAGGTGCGCAAGTGTCGCTTTCGCTTTTTCGAGGGGCAGAATATCGAGAAGTTTCAGTGCTGATGTCGTTTCTTCGGCAGCGTAGGGGTTGTGCCTTGGAAATGTGAGGATGAGGTCTCTTTCGTCGATGCTCCGGAAGAATGGGTTCGTTCGGGAGTTGAGGTTTGAGGTGCTGTTCTCGTTGGCGCTCTGGCTCCAGGCACAGCCTAAGGTGAGGGAGCTCAGGAGTCCAAGGCTGGTGACTCCTGCCTTGAGTCGGGGGTTGGTTTTCATAGGTTCATCGCCTTTTTTGCAGAAGACAGAGTCGTGTGACCCGGTGGAGTTTCCTTCAATGAGGAATGCAAAAACGTTGCCAGCACAAAGGTGTTTTTCGCTCTGGCCTTCAAAAATGTGGCGCAGGAATTGCAGAGGTGTTCACACTGCAATTTGTGAGGAGAAACCTATGCGCCCCTTAGCTTTTGTTTTGTTTTTTGGAACCTTACTGAGCCTTTCCGTCGCTTGTGAAAATTCCTCCCAGAACCAGCCAGTTATAGCTCGTTCCGGGGAATCCGCCAGCCTTGTGAACTCTTCTCCTGGCAATGGCTTGGAGTCTGCTGATGCCAGTGCCTTTTCCGGAGCCACTGAAGACATGATCTACATCGCTGTCAAGGCCGAGTTGGTTTCGCTTTTCTCGGGTGCCATAACCCCGTGGGAAGCCGGCTATCACCAAAAACCCTCCCTCAATTTTGTTGTGAAAAATGCCGCGAAAAAATGGGAGCCCATTCGGGCTCAGCACCTGGCCAATAACATTGCCCTGGCGCGTGGCCTCGTGAACGCGAGCAGTGTCACAGTTGCCTTTGAGGCGCTCAAGAACCTTGCTGAACAGATGAACCTGTCTATCGACCTCCAGGAATCTTCTCAAGAAGTTGTGGCCTTGGCTGGGTT
>JANQPW010000097.1 GCA_028285285.1 Silvanigrellales bacterium | reverse complement strand
AATTTGTGAGAGCACCTCGGTGGTGTCGATGGAGATTTGCGACACCCAACCATTGGCGATGATTGTGTCATACACAGTGATGAAATCACTTTCAGGAGTGATCACCAATGGAGAATTCACACCATCACTGATGTGATAGCTGAGGGTATCGTTCACGTAGCATTTGTCTCGGTCGGCTTGCGAGCGCCAAAGGGCGATCTGTGGGAAGCCACCAGCAGGTGCTGTCGTGAAGTCGATGTACATGTTCTCACGATGTCCGTGGAAATCAGCTGCATCCACATCACAATTGTTGATTCGGAAATCACCCTTAGCAGCACGGGTGCGGTCGGCGTCACAGAAGCGGAACTCGTAGTTTCCAGAGGCGATGTTGAAAGCTGCGAGCTCAGCGGGAACTTCGATGGGGCCAGCGGCTTTGGCAACTTCGGCCAAAACGTTACCAGCTTCATCTCGCTCCACTTTCTTCTGAGTGACGTCGATGCTGGCGGCACCTGTTTGTTCGTCGAGTTCGATCTTCATTTCAGCGTCGGTTGATTCGTCGTTGAGCGCGAGATCGTTGGAATTGATCATCGCCACGATCTCAAGGTCAGCGGCTTCGGCGTTACCCGAGGTGCCTTTGAGCACGAAAATTCCCAATCGTTTGCCCTTAAAGCCTTCACAATCCATCTGCCAACTGCCGTCGGCACCCACTTCAGCCACACATGAGGTGAGGTCGGTCAAGCTGAGGGTGACCGCCTTCATATAGTAGGCTTCGCTTGTGTTGGCGAGGGCCAGGCTTGCAGAGCTTGAGGAAGAGCCGGCAAGGTTGAGGCTACCTGACAACAGCACTGAGGTGTCGGCTTGTGGTGTGGCAGCCGGCGTTGTTGCTGTCGGCTGCGCCGCTGGCTGCACGGTGGTGGTTGTTGCAGGATCTGTTGCTGTTGGGGTTGTGGATGAACCGCCGGCAGAGTCTCCCCCGCCTCCACCGCCACCGCAGGCAGAGATACTGGCCACGAGCAGCGCCGAGCCCAGTGATTGGAGTGTCAGGTTAAGTTTCATATGTCTTCCCTTCCTCAGTTGGTGAATGCTTGAGTTCTTCAACTCACCTGGAGGATTTCGGTGGGAGGCCCAGATCGATGAATAAAAAATGTTGAAATCAAGGAAGAACAACGACTTAGTTGTTTTCTACTCAAGCAATTTGAAGGAGAAGCTGAATTCTTACCTGGGAGTCAAGTTTAATCAAACCGTTGAAAACTCTACGTTTAATTTTATTTTCATTTTATTTCGCTTGAGTTCTTTTTGGAGTTTCAGGAAGTGTAGTGATCTCAGTGAGTTGTTTCCAAACTCTTGACAGCTCAGACAGACGATTACCTTAAGGGTGTCGAAGCTGCAGCTTGACGTGGTCAGAGAAAACAAAACCTGTGTTTTTTAAGGAGAAAACCATGTTGAGTATTTGGAACGAACCCTTTCGAGATTTTGCTTTTCAACCTGCTTTTGTGCGCCCAGCCTTGAGAAACTCTCTTCGTCGGGACGCCGATCAAGATCGTTACGAGCTGATTGAGCGTGAGGACGAATTCTTGTTACGGCTAGCACTTCCTGGAATTGCTCCGGGTGAGGTTAATGTTCAGGCCGTCAATGGGCTTCTGACTGTTGAAGCTAAAAAAGAAGACAAGGCGGAAGAGGAAAAAGAAGACGGACGGAAGCAGTATGGCCAGCTCACACGGGAATACCGTTCTCAGTTCCGACTAGGAAACGAAGTGGACACGGAGCACATATCAGGGAACCTGGAAAATGGTGTTCTGGAGCTTGTTCTTCCTCGAAAGGCAGAAACAAAGCCTCGGAAAATTGAATTGAATGGTGGCGGCACGAACTGAGCCGCCGCCCTTTTTGCTGCTCTTTGTTGAGTGACAATCCCCTTGTCCTCCCTTATTGCGGTTTGCGCTCTCCAGGAATCCTTTCCAGCTTGAAATCTATTGACTTGTGTAAGTGTCTGATTTTCATATTTTTAGTTGGGAAAGGTGCAATTTTTTGTGTTTTAATTATGCTGAATTGCAAGATTTGTCCCTGGAGCCTAAAAAGGTCTTCGGATTCGATTAAACATAAGGGAGAACAAAAATGATGAAACTTGCTATCGCCGGCCTCGCAGTATCCATGAGCTCTGTTGCTTTCGCTGACACCATCGAGTGTGTTGCTAAAACTGAAAGCTCCACCGGAACTCAGTTCCGCTACACCCTCGTTGGAGAAGAGCGAGCACGCGGCTTCATCGAAAGCAGCTTCGACCTCACTGTTGAGCAACGCGGTGCTAACGACAGCCGTTTCCGCACAACTGTGCGCCGTGCTGACCTCGACTATGTTCGTGGAAGCCGTGACAATGAAACATGGGAACTCCCCAGCTCTGTATACGGTCTCTACATCACATTCGACGACCGATTCGGCGACATCTACTTGCGTCACAACATCGATCGCAACGAAACTGTCCGCGCTGACTTCCGTTGCTTCGACCGATTCTAAGAGTTGATGCAAGAAGCCTCTCACAAGAAGTGCTGGGCTAAAACAGCAGAGCCGCTGCGCCAGGGTTTCACCCTGTCGCGGCGGCTTTGTTTTTTGTTTGCTGTTGGTGCACTGGTCTCCTGCGCGGCAGAGCCGAGACCGAGGGCTCGACTTGGTCCCACAGTGCCTGTGACCGACTCTATTTATCTCCGATCGGCTTCTGGAGAGCTCCGTTCCGCTCCTGTTCGGGTGAGCTCCTTCTCCACTCTTCGCTCCGCTTGTGTGCGTGAGCTCTTTGCTCTACCGTTCTTTCGAGCGGCTCTGGAAAAGATTGAGTGCGTGAGTGCTCGCCAAGAAAGTGTGGTTTTGAGCTTTGACTCTCCTGGCACGCTCAGTGATCAGGAATTGATCGCCAAAGCTAATGAGTCATGAATGATTTGAAGGTGAGGATTGAATGATGGGTTTTCAAAGAGTGGAGCGATTTCTAGGTTTTGCGGTTTTAGCAGGGCTCACCGGCTGCGGGTCTGTGGACACCATCAACTCCGACGAGGTCGACTCCAATGTGATTTGGGGTCGTTACGGCATCACTCACTACTCCGAAACTCAAGTCATCGACTTTTCTGCTCAGTTTCGCGTTGGCGGGAGCACTGGAACCACGGTTCGCTTGGCAGCTCCTTCCCGAGTGAGGGTTGCCGGTTCGGAAATGGAGGTTTTTGATGGCGACGCAAGCCGAGTGAATCTGGTGGGAACTTTTTATTCCCACAGCATCACCGCGCCTTCGGAGATCCCAGAAGACTACACTTTCTATTGGACTCGAGACGACGAACGGCAGGTGGAAAATAAAATTCCACTCTTTGTGGCCGTTTCAGTAGATGCTGACTCTTTTCCTGCGGAGATCTCGCGTCGGGAAGGTTTGGTCGTTGCATTGAGAGATTTTGAGGCTTCGCCGGCGACAGCGCTCGGAGAGGCGCGGGTGACCTGCGTTTTGAAGAGCCGCAATCTTTCCGGTCGAGATCTTGAAAGTGAGCCTGAAGGTGAGGGGGGTGCCACTGGCAACAATTCGGAGAGCTCTCCCGGTGGAGAAGAAGAGGAAGCGCGTGAGTCTCGGTTAGAGGCAACCGCCGGAGCAGAGGGTTGTCGTTTCACCGCCGAACAAATGAGCAATTTTGTGACAGGTTCTGCAAGTGTGCACACCGTCGTTTCCTTGAGCAGTTCTCAAGTGTCTGGGCATGGAAAGGGTGGAACTCTTTCGAGTAGAACCGTAGGTCCGAAAGTTTCTTTAAAGATTGTAGAGTGATAACTCGAAGCGAAGCCACTCTCCCCAGGCTCAGTTTAATGGCATAGCTTTTGCGTAGGGTTCAGTCTCCGCCTGCTTTTGCGGGTGTATGGTCGAACCCTGTTCAGGAGTGCCCCATGGCTGGTTTGAAGAAAATGTTCCGGATTCGGAATCAACGCAACGACAAAAACTCAGGTCGTGTCCGTTCTGCAGTCGGGCCGTTTTCGCCTACTGTGGCTCTTCCCCTCAGTGCGCTGCTTGGGTTCACGTTGATTGCCTGCGAAGCTTCAAACGCACGCGTGAACGCTGGCGATCAGAGCACGGAAGGCTCCGAGCGGAGCATCTACGATGAAGTGAGCCTGGCGGGCCCGGTTGTGAACTCCTGCAACGCGGCAGAGCTTTTGACTCCAACATTGCGAAAATTTTCATTTTACCCAAATGAAGCCCCGGTCACCAAAGAAGATTTTCGACTTCCTATGTGGCTTTCGAACTTAGCCTATAAGAATGAAAGAGGCGTGCGAAGTCGCATCCAGACCCTCTCCGAGACCTCGGTGCGTTTGTTTGATGTGAAGTTCTACAACTCGTTCCAACCGCTCAATGGAGAGCTCAATGACGCGCAGGCTTTTTTGGCGCAATCTGACGAGGCGCGCTTTTTGGTCTTCCGTGGCTCGCTGGGTGCGGGAGACTGGGTGAACAACTTTGATCTGAAGCCCACCGATGCTCCCGCAGAGCTGGGGGGTAAGGGCAAAGTCCACGCAGGCTTCTTGAAGCAGTTTCAATCTGTGTGGTCGCAAATTGAAAGTGATCTGAAAAACACGCCGGCCCATCTGCAAAAAGCTCCACTGTGGATCACGGGGCACAGCTTGGGTGGAGCACTTGCCCTGCTCTATGGCCATGCCCTGAAGATTGATGGAGATCACAATGTGGGCAAGATTGTG
>JANQPW010000086.1 GCA_028285285.1 Silvanigrellales bacterium | reverse complement strand
GTCTACAATCAGTACGCGCTGACTGCAGCCCACAAAACCCTTCCCTTTGGAACCCGCGTGCGCGTGACCAATTTGTACAACGGCAGGTCGGTTGTTGTTCGCATCAACGATCGCGGGCCCTTCACCCCCGGTCGCATCATCGACCTTTCTCAAGGTGCGGCACAGGTCATCGGAATCACATCGAGTGGCGTGGCCCCCGTCCGGCTTGACGTCTTCGGGGTTGGCCCGATCGAGACCCCTGAGCAAGCATGTGCAAAGTCGGGGTTCACCGTGAAAGACGGCAAACTCAATGTGAGCGTGCCTGCGAATTGCCCGGCTACAAAAATCAGCGTGCAGCGGCTCACATCAGGTGCCTGGCCCGTGGGTCACCCCACCGTTCACATTTGGCCTGACAAGAAGTCTCACCACCTCAACGTTCCTCTCCAGAAGATCTTCGGAAACTCAAAAGAAGGGCGCTATCTGCGGGTGAGCCTCATGAAAAACGAAAAGACCTACTTCACCTCTAACCCTTCACCCCAGGTTCCCGAATCGGAAAAATCGAAGTGGTGATAGACTTGTGTTCGATGGTTTTTAGGTTTTGCTGGTGGGGCTGAGACGCACTCCAACAGCCTCAAGGCGGTACTCCTTCACAGGCCCTTTGGGTGTGGGCACCTCCACTCCAGGCCCTGCCTCGTCTTGGGCCATGTGCTTCGCTTCTTCGACAGACATTTCCTTCACACGAAAGGTGCCAGAAACAACCGCATCAAAACCAGCGGTGTCAAAAGGAACAAAGAACAGATAGCCCTTGGAAGTGATGCGCACCGGAGTGCTTTTGCCAGATTGAGAGTCGGTGATGGTGAACCAACAACCCTTCTTTTGACAAACCTTCTTCACCCGACCCTTGAGCACGACATCCTGACCATTCAGCTTCTCCGCCTTCTGTGAAAGTGCGGCCACCGACACCGCAGCCTTCAAAGAACGGGTGGAAATCTCTTGGCCACGATGAACCACTTCGGTCGTCTTCTTCACACTCTTCTTTGCAGGCTTTGAGGGCTGGGCCGCAGTTCCAACCGCTTGAGCCAGACTGTCAAACTGTGGAAGCAAGCCAACAGCAGGAGTGCAAAGGGCGAAGGCCGTCACTCCCAGGGCCAGACCGTTCTTCAGATTCCTCATTCTATGATCTCCAATCGTGTTTTCACCCGAAGATAGGGATACTCTTCAAAAAAGCTTTGAGCACGTCTGAGGATTCCCTCTTTTTCTTCTTCGGCCAGAAAACCCTCTTCGCAACGCCGTGTGAGCTGTTTGCGATACCCGCTCAGTATCTGCTCGTCTTCATAGTTCATCGCTCGGAGAATTTCACCCACATCTTCTCCCAGCACATCGGTTTCTGTTGTTTGCCCTGTTTTGGGGTCCACCTCCACAATCACTTCATTGGTGGCTCCGAAGAGATTGTGATTGTTTCCCAAGGCCTCTTGGTATGCCCCCACAAGAAAGAAGCCAATGTAATAGGGAACATCGGCATGAGGAACATGGAGCTCTAAGCTTTTCTTCACATCACGCTGATCCACAAATTGATCAAGGCAACCATCGCTGTCGCAGGTGATATCCATGACCACACCCTTGCGGCTATATTTTTCGTCGTGGCGCTGCAGAGGCATCACCGGAAAGAGCTGCTCAATGCTCCAGCTGTCGGGAATTGACTGGAAGATGGAAAAGTTCGCTAGATACTTGCTCAATCGCCCTTTTGCCAGGTCTTCAAACTCTTCAATGGAAACCCCTGCCTGAGAATGGAAGTACAGAGCTTTTTGGCAGACCTCTTCAAAGAGCACTTCTGCTTTCGAGCGCTCAGCCAGTTCTAAGTAGCCAAGGTTGAAAAGGGTGAAGAGCTCATCGCGGTACTCGAGGGCGTCGTGGTAGTACTCCACAAAGTTTTTCGAGTTCATCTCATCACACGCGAATTTCAACTCCTTCAAGCTTTTGTGATCCTGCTCCGTGATCTGCAGTTGGTTCACATCTCCACCCATCTGCTCCACTTCACGCACGTCTGTGACCAGAACAGCATGATAAGCCGCCACAGCTCGTCCGCTTTCCGACACAATAGTGGGAGGTGCCACGCCCTCGCTCTCACACACCTCCTTGATGATGTAGACCACGTCGTTGGCAAACTCTTGGAGATTGTAGTTCGCGCTGGCATAGAAGCTCGTCTTACTGCCATCATAGTCCACACCAATGCCACCTCCAATGTTGAGGTACTTCAGGCCAAAGTCCATCTTCACGATCTTGGCAAAAACCCGACCGGCCTCCTTCATGGCATTTTTGACTTTTTTGATCTCGGTGATCTGCGATCCTATGTGGTAGTGGAGCATGGCCAAATGCTCAGAAAGACCAGCCTTGCGGAGGAGCTCCAGAGACTCCATCATTTCAACCGTGCTCAGACCAAATTTGCTTTCCGCTCCCCCCGATTTCGCCCACAAGCCAGCGCCCTTGGCGTAGAGTTTTGCCCGCAGACCAATGTCCACACAAAAGCCCACCTTTTCAGCATGGTCGATGATGTACTTGAGCTCATCCGTACCCTCTACCACCAGCACAACATTTTTGCCCATGCGCTTCGCATCGAAGGCCAGCTGAATAAAGCTGGAATCTTTGAAGCCGTTACACACCAAGAGAGCATCAGAATGAAGGTCATAGGAAAGAGCCGCAAACAGTTCCGGCTTCGTGCCAACTTCTAAACCGTATCGAAACTGATGTCCGCTGCTCACAAGCGCATCGATAAACTCTCTCCGCTGGTTGACCTTAAAGGGAAACACACAACGAATGGCACCCTCATAATCGCACTCACTGGCTGCCTCCGCAAAGGCATTGTGAAGGCGCCCGATTTGAGACTGGAGAACCTGCGGAAAACGCAAAATGAGGGGGGTGGAAATGTTTCTTTCTTGTGCACGTGACACAATTTCGGCAAGATCGAGACTGCACTCCTGGCCCCCAAAAGGCTGAACCGTCACAGAGCCTTGGGGAGAAATTCCAAAGTAGCTTGCCCCCCAATTGTCGATGCCGTACACATGGCGCGCCGTCTGAATGTTTTTGTGGTTCATGCTCACGTGTTTCCTGCCTCCCTCTCGAATAAACCCACTCCTATCATGCAGTTTTTAGAGGCAGTCAAGACACATCCATGTGTCAAAGCCTCCGACACGGCAGCAGGTGGGCTGGGCGTGAGCAGGTCGATCGATTAGACTCAGAAGTCACGTGCACACCAGAACCGGGCTCATCGGCTCTGGTCGTGGAGTTCTACCCCACAAACGAGGTGCCACCATAGGAGAGCACACCCCCAACGCAGCCCCTCAAGACCAGCAAGATCGCAACGCTGGGCTCCAGCGAGACTTTGATCTTTGCCTGAAGATCAGTGCCAGTGCCCTCGGAGAAGAGTCGCTCGACACCTTTCTGCGCCACGTGCTGAGCCTAACAACCGAACACCTGGGGGCCGACAGGGGGAGCATTTTTATCTTTGACCAGGCCACAAAGAAGCTCCGGGGTTATGCGATGACGGGCGTGAAAGACCCCCTGGAGGTCACCATTTCTCCAGACGAGGGAATCGTTGGCCATGTGTTCCGCACCGGCGAAGTCGACAACATAAAAAATGCTTATGAAGACGAGCGCTTCTACCGCCATGTTGATGAAATGACAGGCTACACCACCCGGTCCATACTTTGTGCACCCATTCGCTCTCACTCCACAAGTGATGAAACTGAACCAAGCGAGGGCAAAATACTCGGTGCCCTCGAGTTGCTGAACCCAAAAAGGGGAGAGCCCTTCAGTGAGGCCGACGCCCGCTCTATTGAGCGCATTCTCGGCTTCGTGGCCCTTCGGTTCAGGGGCCACTCGGTGATTGACGATCTTCTCAACCTCAAAACCCACTACCAGGAAACTCTTGCCCAGGTGAGAGGCTACAGCGACAAAGGCACTGCGCTGGATCGCATCGCGGGCAGTAGCCCACAGATCCATGCTCTCAAACAGATGATTTGGAGCACCGCCGCGTTCGACACCAATGTGCACATTCATGGAGAAAGTGGTTCCGGAAAAGAGATGGTGGCACAGTGCCTCCACGCCCTTTCCGGAAGATCTTCCCGACCCTTTGTGGCCATCAACTGCGCCTCCATTCCAGAGTCTTTGCAAGAAGCCGAACTGTTTGGCATTGAGGGTGGCGTCGCCACCGGAGTGAGCAAACGAGTCGGCCGCATCGAGCAGGCTTCTGGGGGAACGCTCTTTCTTGATGAAATTGGCGAAATGTCGCTCGATCTTCAGGCGAAGCTGCTACGGGTGATTCAAGAACGCGAACTTCAAAGGGTTGGCGGCAAAGACATTCGACCCATTGACGTGCGGATCGTCTGTGCAACCCACAAAGATCTCAGGAAAAGGGCTGAAGAAGGCCTCTTTCGCGAAGACCTGTTTTATAGACTTCACGTTGTGGAAATCCGCGTGCCTCCGCTGCGAGAGAGACTCTCAGATGTACCTGAGCTCTGTCGCATTTTTCTGAAAGCGCTGAGTGATCGCTATGGGCCTGAGCACACCAAAGTTCTCCACTCAAAAACCCTGGCCCAACTTTGCCACCACAGTTGGCCTGGCAATGTGCGGCAGCTCCAGAATGAGGTGGAGCGCCTGTTTGTGCTTTCTGGAAAAGACACAGAAATCACAAGTGAGCACCTGAGCCCCGAACTGCAACAAGAAAAGTCGTCGCGCCTGAGGTCGGTTTCAGACGATCGCGGTGCTGACCACACAAAAGCCTCTCCTAACGCCGAGGATCACGCCTTTTTCTACCAAAAAGGGGAAAGCCTCTCAGCTGTTCTCGAGCGCGTTGAAAAAACAATCGTCACTCAAACGCTTGCCGAAACTAAGGGGAACAAAACCCGTACCGCACAGATCCTCGGCATCAGCCGCGAGGGTCTTCGAAAAATGCTCGTGAGATGGGAGAAGTCAGCATGAAAAGAAACGACCAGAATGCTTTCGGCGACTCCCTTCGCGGCGTTGCCTCCATCAAGCTTCCCCAGGAGCTCCGTTCAGAAGTGGTTCCCTCGCCACGACTTGGCCAAGTGGTTGTGACACTCACTCTCACACACGTTGAACCTGCCCCATTTGGGAAAAAACTCATCTGCAAATACACTCTTGTGGCAAAGTGCAAGG
>JANQPW010000084.1 GCA_028285285.1 Silvanigrellales bacterium | reverse complement strand
GTAGCCCCAGATGAGCACAATGCCGTGAAGAATGAGATGGTCAGCGACAAGCGGGTTTGACACTCCATTTCTCAAACGCTTCAAGTGAGCCCCCAAACTTCAGATGTCGCAAAAAAGCGGCACCCGCCTTTCGCAGAGAAAGGGGGCACCGCTCTTTTTTAGCACCGAAAGCTCAACCCGTGAAGGCCGGCATTCAAGCGAACAGTTTTCAGTCAGCTGAGGCTGGAGAGACCTTCACTGAACAACTGTGGGTCAGATTCTGGTCCATTCCGCAACGGAATTCAAACCGACCTTGCAAAGCCTTTGTGCCGCTATCATCAGCCTGTGTCGGCATAGCCTCGTAAAGCTCAACTCCGTCTCGGTTTTCCAGTTGAAACCACGGAGCAACAATTCCCGCGGTTCCGGGAGGGAACTCCACATCGGGGTAACCCACGCATGTCACGCTCGGAACCACAATGCCATTGGGAATGGGGTCAATCTGCTGCATGGTGCATGTCACAAAACCTTCGCCATCCAAAGAACCGTCTGGACCCCAGCGCTTGAGCTGCTGAGTCACCTCTGCAGCCGACTGACCCCCAAAGCTGAAAGAGAGGCTGTTGTCGGCACCGGTGTCAACAAGGTCTTTTGCAGAAATCAAACACTTGTTGGTTTCACACTGGAAATGAAAAGTTCCCGAAAGGCCGCGGTGTTCGGAGCCACTTTCCGGAAGCTGCTCCCAAAGCTGGTACCCTTCAAGCCCGCCCAAGGAAAACCAGGGAGCTATGATTCCCACGGCACCATCGGGAAAATCAAATTTTGGCACGGCCGCACAATTTGCCATGGGAGCCACAATACCCAGGGCGCCATCTGGCAAATCGTTCACAAATGCAGAGCAGCTGACCGAGCCCTCGCCCTGAAGGGTGCGCACGAGTTCGCCATCTCCGTGGAAGCCGAGAGCCTTGTGTATGTTTGTGGCCGCACTCCCGGAAAGTTCGGCCACCTTTTCAAAACCTTCTGGGACTGTGAGGTCCTCTAAAATGCTGTCACCTTCTGCATCAGCTACCGCCGAGTCTGACTTTGGGCCTTTGTCGCTTTCGCAGGCCACAAAAGGTCCAATGATTCCTGCGACAACACCGGAAACAAGCCCTAGGGCTTTCAAACTACTTTTCACTACAAAAAACTCCTCATGGAATGATTGTTGCTGGGTCGCAACAAGAAAGAAAATGCAGGTAACAGAGGTGGCCACACGCAGAGAACGCTTGGCCGCAGTCTGTGATCGCGTCACAGCAGGTTGTGTGCCACTCAGGAGATCCTCTTGCAAAAGCATCTGATTCAATTGAGCTTTATTCTGCTCTTCGCTGTGCTTTTGCTGGGTTACGTTTACAGTGCACACACCAAAGAAGGCACTGAAACGGGCTCTCCCAAACCCCCAGCGCTGTCTATGACTCTGACGGAGCCCTCAGAGTTGGAAAAAATCAGACAGTTTGCGGGAGAAAAAGATGTTCTGAGCCAATTGTTGTCGGCCGACCATTGGAAACCGGTGCTGTTGCAATCAGCCCAAAAGCTGGTCGCTCTCTCTGAAAAACGCTTTGAAAGCATCCAAGACACCTATGGGCAAAGTCCCCGATTTTTCGATCCGGGCTGGTTGCAGCAGCCGGGGGTGAAGTTCACTCTCACAGGAGTGATCCTGCGCCCCGACAAAGGCCTCCTGTTCCACACCACAGCTTCTCATTGCGCCGAGCTTCGTTACCTCTTTCGCTTGCACTACAATCTGGAAACAGAGAAGGGGCCCCGGCAATCGGATCTGCCTTTCACACTGGCAGCCATCGCACCCCTCGGCGAACTTGCCTTGAAGAACACACCTCAAAACGAAGGGCCTGAGCCAGATTGTCGCACAGCCCTGCAGGCAATCGTGGAATCTGGAAAGCTGCCCGAACTCGCTCTTTCGGTCATGAAGCTCCCACAAGCCATTACCGACTTGGAGTTCAACTTTCAGCTTGCTCGATTTCCCCACGATGGCACCCCTGGTTTTTCGGAACAGGCCCACTACGGTTTGGGCCGTTTAGAAAGAACTGTGGGCAAGGAAGCAACGACTTGGCAAGCCGGCACCTTGGCCAATCAAGTTGACTCGCCCTCTTTGCAGAATGACCCTGAAGCCAAAGCAAAGCTCTGGGAATTCATCACGCAAGACAGTTCTCAAGAACTTTTGCGAAAGGGTCAGCTTGAGATTCCGGCAGAGTTTCTCAGCACAACAGCCTTGAGCGCAACACCCTACGGTTTGGGCCGGATGGTGAATCGTCCTTTTTCCCAGCTTTTCGCAAACGGGGGCCACGAGCACCCCAACAAGTCTTTGCTGTTGCGTCGCCTCGACACCCTCAGTTGCACGGGTTGTCATGCCTCGCAGTCCGTGGCGGGATTTCACTTTTTGGGAAACACTCAAGCGAATCCTGAGGCTCCTGCTTTGCAGCAAATGATGCAACCCTGGTCTCCTTACTTTGAGCGCATCCAAGAGTGGCGGCGAGATGTTCTGAAAGGAGAGGCCTCTGAAAAGCCTTTTCCGGGTCGTGCGGCCAAAGGCCAACTCGGAGAAGCCTGTGGAAGTTTTGCTCACGCCAAAGGAAACAGCACAAACTGGAGTTGCAACGCCCAAGCCGCCCTGCGCTGTGAACTCGGCATGCCACAAAGTTCTCTTTTCCCCGGCCTCGGAGAATGCGTGCCGCAACAACCCCGAGTGGGAGCTTCCTGCGACACGGCTGTGCTGCACTCTGATCAAGCAGATCCTTTTGCAGATCGCTACGTGTCCAATTCTGGTCTGCTCTGTGGGCCACAGGGTTTGCCAGGGCAAATCTGCAACAAGAGCACAAATGGCTTTCCCGGAGGTTTTTGCACAACTCTTTGCGATCCCAACAGGCCCAGCTCTCCAAAAACGCACGAGAGCGGAGAACACAGTCACAGCACCTGCATGCCCGTGCCCACCAACGGCCCCTTCACGGCCTGTCTCGAAGCCGGCAACGAGTTTCGGAACTGCTTGGAAAAGCACAACACACCCGTGCGCATGCCAAACTGTCAGAAGAACTCAGACTGTCGCCAGGGTTACCTTTGCGCGCGAGTCAACGCTGGAGGGGGCATTTGCGCACCGCAGTACTTCCTCCACGAACTCGCCATTGAAGACCACCCGGTTGGGGAAGCGAGAAGGCAGGAAGCCAAGGGTCACTGAGTGGTGGTGATGGACTGCTGGAGAACTTCCATGAGCTGCGGGCCATATTTGAACACTGCCGAAGCTGTCAGCGGGAACAAATAGGCCGACGCTTCTGTGGCTTTTGCGACCCACCCCATGATGGCAAGCCTTCTTTCATACTCCTGTTCAAACCGACGGCGGTTCTCTTTTGCAAGTTGCCTGAGCCGCTCGAGCTCCTCCAACTCCCAGTCGGTGAGTTCACGCTCCATAAATTCGATACCCTTTGCTTGAATGGCACAAGACTGCACGGCGAATTGGCCGGCCACGGCACCATTGATGTAGGGAATCAATTGAGCATTTGTGGGGCTGAAGGCATCGAGAACTTCATCTTCCATGGCCACGAACAGATATTTGAGCTTTTGCGGGTTCACATAGTTCAACCCTTCTCGTTTTGAGCGACGAATATCTTCCAGCACGAGATCATAAGCGTTTTGGAGAAAGGGCAAAAGCGCGCGCCCTCTTCCCTTGAACATTTCTTCCAGCTGTTTCACAGCCGCAATGTACATTTTCTTGCGGGTTTCTCGGCTGAGCTCGCGGTTGGCTTCGATGGCGGGAAGCATGAGCTTGATCACCGGCTCATCAATGAGCTGCTTTTCCGGTTCCCAACGAGAGATGGGAACCCGGAGATAGTCTTTGGCGTTTTCAAAAGAGGTTGCTCCAGCTCGAATGGTCAGAAAGTAGTAGAACTCTTCGGCCACCTTCAAAAACTGCTGTGCGCGAGCATTCACCTCAGCACTCGGTGCGTAGTTGTTTGCTCCCAAGATGGTGCGGTATCCAGCGGCAGCGGCAGCGTGGCTCAAAAGGTAACGATAGTTGTACTGCACATTGAGCGGATCAGGTTCCCAGCCCGAAATGCGTCGGGTGGAAGCAATCAGCTGTCCCTCATCGGCTTCTGACTTCATTCTCAGCTCGATCTCATCATCGGTCATGGTGCCAAAAACAAAGGGCTGAATGAAAAACTCTGAAGCAAAGTAGGTGGCGAGCAACATCTCTCGGTTGCGGGTGAGAATCCCGGCCACGTTCCCACCAGCGTCAAGCAGATCTTTCACTTCAAAACGAAGATCATTTGCAATTTGTGCAGGGCTCGAGCCCGTGATGGTGTCAGGGTAAGAGCGATAATATTCAAAGCTCAATGTTCCCAGCTGATCGTTGTAAACAAGGTGAACCCGATCGGGAACCGCATCAACCAGCTCGTTTCGTGTTTGGGTGAAGGCAGCCCCTTCTGCTGGGTTGCAGTTTTGGCTAGGATCAGGTGCTCCAATGGCCGCACCAATCCGCTGGCGCACATCGTTCTTCATAATACCCGTTACCGGAGAGTCGAGCAGACCAGCGGACTTATCAGAAAGCCAACGAAAGCCCCAAAAGCCCGCCACATAGCGGCGATAGAAGGCGTTGACGATGGCGTCATCCCAGGTGAGAACAACCGTGGGCTTTTGCTCTGAATAAACGCCATTGTCCTTTATCTGCTGCTTGAAACGCGGCGATAGATTTTCGAGCTCTTTGCCATAGGCCCCCGCCGAAACCAGCATTTCAAATCGATCTTTGAGAAAGCCGAGTTCCCGCACGATGAAATTTCGAAAGGCAAGGGAATCGGGTGGCAAAAGGAACGGGAAACCGCCCAATTTGTTCTCTATTCTGCGGTGCATACCCAAACGGCTCAAAAAGGCCAATTCATTGAGAGCAATGGGGTTCTTCCGGCTTCCTGGTGGACCCTTGTCAACGGCCTTTTGATAGTCGCTTTCATCCAGAACCTGAATGTTCTTCCGTTTCGTTTTCGCCGGGTTCTTCACAAAGGCGCGAAAGGGTGCCTTAATGGCCTCTTCAATGGCATTTTGCCCATCATCGCTGTTTGCAATTTCGTTCACAACTTTTTGCAGACAATCTGGGTCGCGGTAGAGTGACAGCTTGGGCACACCCTGTTCTGTGACCTTTTTGCCGTCATCAATGCAGTAGTCGTTGATCGTTTTCAATGAGCCGTTGAATTCGCTGTCATCTTCACCCGGCTTGGGAGGAATGAGCACCTGGGTGACCGAATTCTGGATGTCGATGATGTTTCCCGCAAAAAACACGATGATGTTTCCCGCAAACTGGGTCTTGGTCTTTTGACTGTTGGGGTTTTCCGCAATTTTTTGAACCTTATCTGAAAGATCTCCCGCATCGACCCGAGCATACCAATACAGCCGAATGGACACCGTTCCCGAGTTCAAACTCTCAATGAGATCCTCTTGGAGGCTTGCTTTTGAACGCTTTTGGCCAGACGATCGGCTTTTCGACTTGGCCTCGACATCTCCCAAAGCATTGAAAACCCGCACCCTCCAGTGATCCTCATCCCATTTGATTGGCTGCACCAACTTGCGGGCCGTGACCGGAGCCGACTTGGCAAAGGTGTCTGCCGCCTTAGAAAAGGTGTCATCTAAGTAAGAGTTGAGTGCCTCACGAGCCGCGTCCACCTTTTCAGAGGCACTTTGCAGAAGGGTCGTTGCCCTTTTGAAATCCTCGTTTTGTTCTTGGTAGGCTTTGTAGTCTTCGGGGGTTGGCCCCGTGGGCTCGTGATGATGGTGCTTTCTCAGCACATGACCGATGGTGAGGTCTTCTCCAAATTCGTTCTCTCCGTCTGCAGGAATAGGGCGGCTGGAGAGGTTCATTCCCTGATCATCACTTCCAGAGTTGTCCACACCCTCATCGGGAGCAGGGGAACTCGCTTCGCTTGGGCTGCGTTCACGAGGCCGCCGCGACTGCGCTCCTGCCTTCTCCGCGGCACGCTTCTGCTCGCGGTGGATCGCGTCCAGTTCCCGCTTGAGCTTCTTTCGAATGCTCTCAAGCACGTTCTGAGCCTGGAGTTCGGCCAATTGTTTTTCAATGTAGGCCAATCTCTTCAAGTTGAGATCATTGATGGCCTGGGAAAAGTTGGCCGCAGCCTGGCCCACGTTCTCCGCCACCTCAGAGCTCACTTGCCCTCCGCCCATAGCTTGCCAGAAAATATCAAACTGACGCTGGGCTTCGGCCATCCAGGTGTCATGCTGTTCCTTTTTCGACTTGTACTCCTGCTTCATCTCTTCGTGATGGGTGAGCATTCGCGACAAATCATTTGCGGAGTTCTGGTTCACTGCCAGCATCTCTGCCAAGCGCGGCGAGTCGGGAGAATCAGTGCCCGCAGTGGACTTGAGTTGCTCAATAACGGCGTTTGTTTGATCAAGGCGATTGCGAAGGTCCTGCAGAGCGTCTTCAAAACCCTCGTTGACTTCTTCGGCCACTTCCGGTGGCTGATGACCCAGGGCATTTTGATACTCATCAAAAAAGAGGACTCCGGGCTGCACATTCCGATCTTCGATCTGCTGCAGGTCCATGGCGTAGTCAATGATGGGGTTGAAGTCCAAATAGCGGAACTTGTCGGGGCTGATGATCTTGGGCGTATACTGCTCGTGAGCCTCAATGGCGTCCACCACTCTTTCCACAAAGGTGGACTTCCCTCCCCCAGGAAGCGAGTTGAGGTAGAATTTCAAAGCCGGAGCGGTGGCAATCTTTTCGGGTGTGGTGACCATCTTCGACATGCGGGCGCCAATGTCATTTAAGACCTCGTGGAACTGCGAAGGGTATTGTTCCCTAATTTTGAGCAGTTTTGCTTGAATGCGATCGTGCCGATCACTTTCCTCTTGCGTGAGGCTGCGGAGCTTGCCACGGCTCGGCCAAATACAGGCCGTTAAAAACACCAGAACCAGCACTTGAAGGGAACGGAGTTGGCGAAGATATCTCACATCTGCTTCCTTTTCATTCTCTGTTGACTCCATCGTTGTCTAGAGGCCGCCCGCCCGTGACACATTGCGAATCTCTGTCTCCATTTGCTTCAACTGTTGAATGGCCTGGTTGGGAGTCAGGGCACCAAAAGGCACACAGCGCACGTCTTGGGGTGTGCCAGAAGTCTGGTTTCTCACGCGGGCTGTTGCTTTGTGTTCTTGGAACTCTTCAATAAACCGGCTGGTTTCTGCAAAGACATCGTCGTAGGGAACACTCACCACTTGGTACTCAGGCGACGCATTCAACTGGTCTCTTTCTTGCTCCAAAAGGGTGATCATATAGGAGTACCGCTGGATTTTTGCCAAAGATGCGAGTGAAGACTTCGCCGACTGGGCTGTGTTCTTCTCGACACTCTTAAAGTACTTCTGCAGCTGGTCGAGTGTTTCATTCACCCGACCAGACCTGTTGGGCAGCATCGATTGCACAAAAGTCAAAACCTTTTGCTTCTTTTTGGCACGAACATTTCGCTCCACATTCACAATGGTGTTCACTTTCTCGTAAATTTGAGAGATCCTGCTTTCGGAATCATCGCCGCCGTCAAAAAGCTTGAGCTGCTCAACCGCATAGTCCACCATTTCACCAAAACTCAGGGCAGGTGAGCTGGCCACAGACTCGTTTTGGATGGCACGAATGCTCCAACTCCGATTGTTCTCTTCGTTGCTCAAACGTTTCTTTTGGTTGTCAATGGCCTGCAACAAAACAGAATAGACATCGTTGAGATCATCGGGCAGCACCGACTCCTGATACTGCACAATGAAGGGGCACACATAGCGGTTGCCGTCTGGGTCTGTGGCGCGGGGGTGAGGGTGGTAATGGATCAGCTTGCGCTCCAACTGTGCCTGAGGAGGCACCAAGCGAAGGTCTTTTTGCGCTGAATTGGAGGTGCGGCTAACGCACGAAACAGAAGCGGCACAAACGAGTCCGGCAAGGGCCAAGCTGATTTTCATTTTCAAGATCCTTTGTGTGAGCAAAGCTGCCCCCTCATTGTAGCCTCAACCCCGGGGTGGTGGCAGCCATCTGTCAGCGCACTGTCAGAGCTGTGGAAATTTCCTGCCTTTTTTTTGGAGAGCCGCCCCATTCTCTTCCGGGTCAACCTCCGCCCCAGGCCGATGTGAC
>JANQPW010000077.1 GCA_028285285.1 Silvanigrellales bacterium | reverse complement strand
TGTGGGCAAGGCTCATGGGTTTTGGAAAGTAGAGATCGGCTCCGCGCTTCAAGGCAGCGCCAAGAGTCTCAGAGTCGTGCCGATTGGAGTGAACACAGATGAGCGGGCGACTTGACCCCTTGGGAAAAGTCTTTTGTGTCCATGAAACAGCGTCCAGACCATTCACATGGTCTTCACTGAGATCGATATCAATGATCGCCAGCAAGGGAACTTCGGCCTTCATTGCTTGTTGATAGGCCAGGAAAGTTTCAACATGCTCCACCTGGGGAGTTGGCGTTTCAACCAGTGCTTGAAGGTGTCTTTCCAAACCTTTGGCGTAGAGCCTCTCGTCTTCCAAAACCACAGCACGAATGGGATCGCTACTGCTGGCTCTCTTCCTCAGTTTGTGAACCTCGTCCTCAAGGTCCTTGTCTTGATCGGAAAAGAGCTCTGCCCCGGAATTCCCGATTCCAGGGCGGAAAAAGCCCAGGGTCAACCTTTTCTCAGCTTTTTGAGACCGTGTGTCAGGTTCTTGTGCGGTGGGAAGCTCGAGATAGAAACTCACCAAGCCTTCGGGGTGCTCATCGTTCTGAAAAGACTCACACCAAATCCGGCCTCCATGGGCTAAGGTCCACTTTTTCGCAATGGCCAATCCCAGGCCAGTCCCACCCCGCTTTCCGGCGGAGTAAAAAGCATCGAACAAATGAGAGAGACTCTCCGCTTTGATCACGCTCCCGGAATTCGATATTTTCACCTGAACACGTTCCGATTCCAACTGGTTCGTTTCAATGAAGATTTCTCCCCGCCCCTGGGGGATGGCCTGAAGAGCGTTGCTCAATATGTTTGAAAAAACCCGTTGTATCCTTGAAGAGTCAACCCGCAGCATGTGAGTGTGCTCAAATTTAAAGTGACAGTTGAGATCATGAACGGGATGAAGCCTTGCACATTCTTTCAACGAAGCTTCAAACACTTCAAAGACCGAATGAGCTGAAGGAAGCAAGGCAGCCTTTTTAGCGCCCACATCCATCAAGTCGCTCAAGAGTCCGTTGACGGAAACCAAGGCCGAATCCAATTCGGGAATGGCATCTTTCAAGGTCTCCTCTACCTGTTCCATCGACTTGAGATCGCGAAGACTTCCGATCACTAGTTGCAACAACGAAAAGGGTTTTCTCACATCGTGGGCAACAGCCTGTGTTGTGCGCGCGACAGCCTCATGTGTGGCTGCCTCTTCAAGGGCCCGTGAGAGTCGCACCAGCGCCCGCTTGAGCTGAGAGACCTCAAAGGCGTCGCGGGGTGTTTCTTCTGCAATTTGGGCGACCTCTTCCGCTCGTAGGTTTTCAGAATCAGCCAAGGCCACAGAAATGGCCTGAAGTTTTGACAAAACCCGGCGCGTGACCACACTCACAGTGCTCCCCACAACCACACCGAGCAAGAGCGTGCCCCCAAACATGGCCCAAGTGAGGTAATGGAGAATGCTCAGATGAGATTCTGGAAAAATAGCAACGCGAACCGACGCACACGTTTGATAGGCCTGACTGCAGTTCAGCGGAATCGAATAAAGAGAAATCTTCTGGCCTGCGCGAACGGCTCCTTTGAGTTCCTTTTCCAGCGCAGCGTTAACC
>JANQPW010000071.1 GCA_028285285.1 Silvanigrellales bacterium | reverse complement strand
AAACTAGATGATTTTGACGAAGCTGAACGTCAGTCACTGCGGCGGGGTGGGAAAAAAGGTGTCTCAGCACAACCCTGCACAAACCAATGGGCTTGAGTGTCAACGACCAAATCTCCACTCAATTCCCAGCAAAAACCGACTGCTATCGAGCTCAATCGAGCGTTGCGTGGAAAGGTGCTGTAACTTCCCACTGAAAAAACTCAGACCGTAACTGGCCCCCATCACAAAAGAATCGGCAAGCTCCCAATTCATACCCAACTCACCACCATAAGAGAGGGGATCCACCAATTCCGGATTTGTTTCCAACTCCACAGCACTCACTATTTTCTCGCGGGGCACACCGGCACTCTGCTGCTGTCTTTCCAACTCCAAAGACTCACTCTGCGTCACCTCATCGGTTTGACAGCTGACCGTAGGCTCCACCCACGCGCGGGCGGCAACGGAAATGCTGTGGGTCACACCAAAGATCTGATTCAGATCAAAACGCAAGGAACCACACTGGAGCGGACGCAACACACTGCGCTGATAGACCCCAGCAGAGTCGAGTTCAAAAGAAAGATCGGTGTGAGAATAGGAAAAGACGACCTCTGTGGGGTGGGCATCGCCAATGAGAAAAGGTCGGAGCAACAACCCACCGGAAACGGCGAGCCACTGACTCTTGATCTTTCCACCATCGTCAAAAGACCACTCGTCTTGAACGGGAAGGGAACTTTGAACTTCAGCAAAGAAGCCTACACTTTGGCCAAAGAAACCTTCTTCCGAAAGGGCAAGGGGGAGCACCTGGAGCCGAGATCGGAGCACCAGCTGCGAGGGGAGGTTTTGTTCCCCGTTACCCAAAACCATGTTCAGGCCTTTGTGATTGAGGTTCTGATAGCCGGAGTCGAGACTCTGACGGTAAACAAAAACATCTCTGTTGGTGTTTCGGGTGGCACCCACTGAATACCTCGCCCCCCGAGAGAAGCGACATTTCTTTTTTTCCATGATCTTTGCGCGGTAACTTCCCTTTTTTTCTTCCTTGGTGATGCGAACTCGCACGGGAAAACGTCGGCCCTTGCGCATACCGACAAACACGACTTCATCACCCTGAGAAAACTCTCCACCTTTTACGCGCGCTGAACACTTCTTGATCTGCACAATTCGTGCAAGCTTCTTGCCTTTTGCAAAGGCACGTTCCTCAAGTGGGGGGGAGAACATCACCAATACGGCAAAAAGCCCCAGAGTTGTGCTCAACAAACAAGCACAGCTGCGGCTGGTCCATGCGATCATGCCAATTTCCTCTCACAATCATGTGAGCCGCATCAGGGTGCGGTGCGCTCCACCCCCAAATGGAAAACGCCCGCCCGTCAACAGCCCAGCGGGTCGAACAGCGGAGTCTCTCCTGCCGACTTGTCTTGAATCAGCAGGCTGGGTCGGCCAGCAGCCGGCGCCGGACAGACAGCGGGAGACTGAAAGAAACCGCTGGTGTCAGCGTCCCATTCGATCCACACGCGATCTGCGCCCAGCAGCGATGTGCTCAAGGGCAACAGTAGCTTCACAGCACCATCGGCATGCGCCTTGCCATTCAGTGATGGTAACAGAAGATTCAGTGACTGTGTGAGCCCATCACTGTTCACCACACGAAATGAAATGTCTTGGGCTTCATCAACGGCAAAAGGCACGGCGCTTTGATTCTGAATGCCAACCAACACGCGCACATAAGGCGCTGTTTCCAAAGTTGTGGCTGTTTCGTGACACACCAAGCGAGACATCTGCAAAATACGTGGGGCCGACTGCTCTGCCAGAAGGGAACTCGCGCACTCGGGCACGTTCCCGCCCTCTGCGAGCAGCGGCACATCGGCAAGGTCGGCACGAAGAGTGAGTGGCCGGCTCAGAGGGCTGAGAACCTCCTGACCCGAAGCGTCTTTTCCGCGAACGCGCACGCGAAGCGGCCCTTCTTCTGCTGTGGGGCTTGGGAACTGCACCAAATAGGTCGAAGAGCTTGTTTGTCGGCTGACCGTTGCGGTTTCAACCACCTGCCAAGTCTGATTGTCTGCAGTTGACTCCACCACAGGATCCACAAGTGGGGCGCCAGCCGGCGCATATGAAAATGTCGCTTCAAGTGTTGCGTCTGCAGCTACTTTCTGGCGTGAGGCCACTCCAGAAGGTGTGAGCTCCAGGGGCGTGGTGTCACGATACACAGCGATTTTCTGCATGGACACGATCTGGGCCCGCGCATCGGGCTCCTCGTACACCAACCCCACGTGGTGGTAACTCGCTCCATCGGCCTCTCGAGAAACGATGAGCTCAACGGTTTCGGCCCAAGGCAAAAGTGTCACTCCCTCTGCCTCCAAACCCTTTTCATTGAAGAGCGGGTCAAAGGAGGCATGGACCACTTTAAGCTTCTGCGCATAATTGGTCAGAAGTTCTGGAGGAAGACTTTCGGCGGTCGCATCTGCCAGGAGCTTGAGGTCAACGCTGAGCTTATCTCCTTGCAAAAAGCCCAGCACATTCGTTCCCTCAAGGGGAACATGCCCGCCATCTGAAAATGCAACGTTCAGCTGCGCCGCAATGGGGCTAGCCGAAATAGACTCACTCTGTTCCGTTGCGTTACCAGCGACGTCGGCACAACTCACTTGCACCACATAACGCTCCTGAGGCGCTGGAACCTGCTTTCCTACCTCGCTCGCTCCGGTGAAACCTGCTTCAAGAGAAAGAGCTGCTGTGGCCCAGCTTCCATCGGGCTGAGACTCTAAAGGAAACTGATAGAGAGGATTCTCTGTTGAACCACCCTTGAGAAAGATCTTCGCGGGTTCGCAGCTGCCAATATCGTTCTGCTCGCTCTTCACGGTCAAACGGCCCTGGAGCAAACCGCCCACAAGGCTCTCAGGACTTCCAAGGTTATGGGCCACACTGAGCTTGGGCCCGGTGAGATCAATTTCATAGCTCACCTTGAGAGTCTCCGGATAGTTCAGCGCTTTGAAGTCATCATTGGGTGGGGTCACCGCAACGGAAATTTCAAACAACCCTGGCCCCAAATCGGGCAATTCCCACTCGGCACTGCCCCCGCTCTTTCGATTACGGTGAACAACCTCACCTGCTGCGGTTGCAACTTCGATGTTTTGAACAAGATTGCCGCGCAACTTCGCCTCAGTTGCGCTGCCATAGGCCGGAAAGGACACCGTTGTGCTAAAAGAAAAGGGTTTTTGAGACACTATGGGGAGTTTATCGAAATCCGCAAAGAACTCGAGCCGAGAATCGCTGCTTTCCGAAACCGCCAAAGCCTGGGGCCCCGCCTCAGCATTTGCCGCGGCAGTTGCCCCCTCCTCTCCAGAGGCTCCCAGCCCTGCCGCAAGACTTCCAGAAGTTCCACGGTAAAACTCTTCCCCACAAGCCGTGAGCAAAAGCAGAGTGAGAGCAAAACCCACATTTTCGAATAAGACTCGTTGACGGCGTCGCATGACGGTTCCTCCACTAGCAAGATTGTTATCGGAACCTCAAGGGAAGAAATAAGTTGCAAATAATGAGAGCCGAATTTTCAAAAATATTTCCAATATTATAAGAATGTTAGCTAAAGACAGAAACAAGGTGTTTTCTGGCATCCAGGCCGTTAAGTTTACGACTTTTTTCAATTTATGTAACATATGCTCACGGCTCACGAGTTGCTCAGCACAGGACCCCTTGATGATTCTGCGTTTTTTTTCCTCTTTAATTGTGTTCTGCCTTTGCCAGTTTGGCCTGAGTCAGCGTGGCGGTGCGGTTGAAAAAGAGGCCCCAAAGTGGAGCTATTACGAAAACACCTCTCCTGCTTTCTGGGGGGATCTTGATCCAGAATTCTCTGCCTGCAGCGATGGGTCTCTCCAATCTCCCATTGATCTCTCCCTGGAAAACACCGTTGTTTCAACCGCCAAAAAAGAACGACTGAGCTTCAACTACCAGGAAACACCTCTTGAGGTTGAAGACACAGGACGAACGCTTCAGGTCAATATCAAAACACCCAGCAGCTTGCAGAAACACAGACAGACGTTCAGACTCTTGCAGATCCAATTTCACTCGCCGAGTGAGCACACCTGGAAGCAGGGTCACTTTCCACTCGAAATGCACTTGATTCACCGTTCCCTTAAGGGGGAAACAGCAATTGTGGCCGTTTTTATTCGCCAAGGCGAGCGAAACCCCGCCCTTGCCAAGATCTTTGAAAACCCACCACCGGCCGGAAAAACACGATCGTTGGCGCAGAAGTTCCTGGACCCCTTAAAGCTCCTCCCCACTCGAGGTGGTTACCTCAGCTACACCGGCTCACTGACCACCCCACCCTGCACCGAGGGTGTGACCTGGTATGTGCTGGGCTCTCCCATCACCGCATCTGCCGAGCAAATCGCTGTTTTCACCAGCCGATATCCCTTTTCGGCCCGCCCAACGCATCCCAGGGGAGGGCGAAGGTTACTCATTGTGAAGTGAGAGCCTAGTTTCCCGGATCCCCTAAAATAACAATTCCATTGGAACCATCTGCCAGGAAGAGCTGGCTCGAGGAAGAATCTCTGAAGAGGCCAAAAGTGCGGCCATCGGTGTCGAGGTCAAACTGCAGGCGAGGATCGCTGGGGTCTGTGTAGTTAATAATGAGAAGCCCCGCGTCATAAGTGGCCACGTATACAAAGCCCTGGTCGTGTGTGGTGCGATATGCCTTGCTTGTGACACTGATCGAGTCCACAAATCGAGGTCCGGTTGAAGTGGGGTTGGAAACCGCGTCGTAAGGAGCCACATTGGTGGTCTGAGTTGAATCGAGGGTTGCGGTGATATCGAGGAACAACACACCACCCGCCTCATCGGAAACGACGGCCACATTGCCCACGATCTCAACATGGCGCGCAATACCAGCCGTGTCGTAGGAGCCCCGTTCCACAATGTTTCCGAGATCG
>JANQPW010000061.1 GCA_028285285.1 Silvanigrellales bacterium | reverse complement strand
CTTTTCCAAAACTTGGGGTTCGTGGTTTCCGCTATAGCCTGCAATTCCACACATGTGTTCACCTTAGCCTGGGGGTAAAAAGAAACGCGAATGCGAACGCAGTGCAAACGCGAACGTCTGCTGCTCAGTTTGCCTCAAGTGACCAGTCGGCGATCTCCTTCACCAGGGCTTTGCGGTTGAACGACTCCCGTGCGAGGCTCCGAGAGTTTTTCTTCATGAGCTCTTGAAGGGGGCGGTCTCCAGCCAATTTCACAAGGGCCTCAGCAAAGGCCTTGGCGTCGTCGGGCGGAACCGCAACACCACAGCGGTTCGACTGCACCAGCTCCGCCACCCAGCCGGGATAGTTGGTGAGCACGGGAAGAGACACGCTGAGGTAGTCAAAAAACTTGTTGGGAGAGGTGCCAAAGTAAAATGCAGGAACGTTGGCCAAGATCTGTAGGCCCACATGGGCCTGCTTGAGCAGAGCCAACAGCTGCTTTTTCGGCAGAGGCTCCTCAACAATCAAGATGTCTTGCAGTTTTTGTTGTGCGATCTCGCGCTGTAAAGCGGGCTTTTTCATGCCGGAGCCAATGAGCAAAAGCTTCACATGCCCTGCACCCTGGCGCTTGAGTTCCTCGGCCACTGGCAACAGCGAGTCGAGCCCGTTGGCCATGCCAAAAGTGCCGGCATAAACGGCCACAAAGTTCCCTTCCTGGAAACAACTTGGAAGCGAAGAGGCAGCTTCAAGAGAGTCAGCGAGTTCGAGATCGCAGCCGTTGGGAATGGTGGCAATGCGGTTTGTGGGAATTCCCCTTTTGGCAATGCCATCTGCCATGCCGGGGGACAAGGCCACGAGCCGGTCGGCAAAGTGGTAGGCAAACCACTCTAAAAAGCTGAGCGACCACAGCACCGCTTTGTTTTTGATCACACCCATGGCCTTGGGCAGCTCGGGCCAAAGATCGCGCACCTCAAACACAAACTTCGCTTTACGACCCAAAGCCTTCGACAGAATTCCCGGAATGGCAACGGTGAGAGGGGTGCTGGTGGCATAGATCATGTCGTATTTTCCACTCAGAGCCACCCGACAGGAAAAGGCTGAGAACTTGAGGAAGCGCAACGCCCGTTGGAAAAGGTTGAGCTTGTTGGAAAGCTTCACTTCTGCCTCAATCACGTGGAGGCCATCAACAGTTCCGGTGCGAAACCCCTTCTCAAAGGGGCCCGTGAGACCTGTGTTGGAGGAGTCATAGCCGGTGCACAGCACATCGATGTGGTGCCCCCGTTTCAAAAACTCTTGGGCGGCATAAAACGATCTCAACCCTGTCGCGCCATCGGGGGTAGAGAAATACTGATGGATGTACAAAATCTTCATTTAGTAGGTTCCACTTTTCGACATGCAAAAGGGCTCCGAGCGGAGTCGGCTCTGCACAAACTGAAGCATGGGTTGGGCGCGAAGGGCGATGTGATTGCCGTAGCCATACTTGATTTTTCGGGAGATTTCTTTTTGCTCCATTTCTTCGCCCATGGGCTCTCGGTCAGACACAATGCGTGGGAATTGTTCTTCGTCGCGCGCATAGTGAATGGCCAGGTCATCAAACTCTTCGCCCTGTGCGTCGACAGACCTTCCTTTGAGAGGCAGGTCGAGCCGGTAGGGCACCTCCGACAGTTTTTCGATGTGCATGAAGGCCGAAAGCCCTGTGCTGTAGGTGATGCCCAAGCCCAGAAACAGGGTGTTGGCCGCAAAGAGTTTTTCATACACACTTCCCGCGCCGAAGCACTGCGGAGAGGTGCGTTCCATGAGAGCTTGAGCCAGCGGCCCCTCAGCCGCCATGGAAAACAGGGGGCAGGTGCTGCGAAGGGATGCTTCCTTTTTTCGGAAAAACTCGCTGTA
Organism: Silvanigrellales bacterium; assembly: GCA_028285285.1. Taxonomy (GTDB): domain Bacteria; phylum Bdellovibrionota_B; class Oligoflexia; order Silvanigrellales; family Silvanigrellaceae; genus JANQPW01. The sequence goes on along the minus strand of JANQPW010000061.1, from coordinate 2,624 downwards.
GGCCCCAATTTCTCCTGCTGTTTTGGAGTTTTGTGGATCAAACAACTGATTCCGGCGAAAAGAGTAGGTGAAGGTCGGCACCACAATGGTTCCCTCTGGGCCCACAGCCTCGCGCAGAGCCTGGTCAAAGGTCTCAAGCCCTCCTTCAATGCGCCCAAAGGAAAACAGTGAGGGGTGCGGCATCACGGTGTCACCTTCTTTCACACCAAGGTTTTGAAAGAGGTTGAGGAGATCTTGTTTGCTGGTTCGAATCAAAGGCATGTCACTTTTGCCCTTCGGTGCTGAGTTTTTCTTCCGCGTGGCTTTTGGCAAAAACTCTGTCGAGCTTGCCATCATTTCCTGTCACGGGAAAATGCTCGATCCAAATGTAAAACTTGGGCACCATGTGGCGGGCCAGAAACTGGCAGGCACTGTTTTTCAGCAATGTCTGATCGATCTCTTGGCGGTTGTGTGAAGAGTAAACGGCCACAATGTCTTGCCCCACTTCATCGTTTTGAATGCCAAAGGCCACGCAGTGCTCTACGCCGTCAATAGACTCAATGCCCTCTTCCACCTCTGTGGGGCTCACACGAATTCCCTGCGACTTGATCATGGTGTCGGCGCGGCCCACGAAGTAGATGTAACCATCCACATCTTTTTTGGCGATGTCTCCTGAATAAACAAGTGTTTCCCCTGGGTAGCGGGGGTGGCTTCGAAACCTCTGTGCAGTGGCTGAAGGGTTGTTCCAATAACCCTTAGAGATGACTCCCCCGCGATGAACCAGTTCCCCTTCTGTTTCAGGAGGGCACTCGTGACCCTCGGCATCGAGGATGAGCACCTCAGCCCCAGGAATGGCCTTGCCAATGGAGTTGGGGCGAATGTTGACTTGTTGGGGTTCGAGATAGGTGGAACGGAAGGCTTCGGTGAGCCCATACATGAGCACAATTTCAGACTCGGGAAAAAGAGATTCAAGGTCGCGCACCATTGATTCGGCAACACGGCCACCGGAGCTGGAGATGTAGCGCACGGTGCGCAGCGGGCCGAACATGTCTTTCTCAAAGAGTCGTTTGTCGAAGATCTTTGAAATGATGGCGGGCATCAAAGCCAACGCGGTGATCTCCGAGCGCTCGATGAACTGCACAAAGTCGGAGGGAAAAATGAACCGGTGCAAATACAGCGTGCACCCCACATGGAAGCTCTGCCACAGCTGATTCAGGCCATAGTCGAAGTCGAAAGAAAGCACGGCTGCCAGGCGATCCTCGTGCCGTGTGCCCAAGTACTGCGACACAATTCTCGAGCCATCAAAGAGGTTGCGATGGCTGATCACAATCCCCTTGGGCCGGCCGGTGGAGCCAGATGAGTAGATGATGGCCGCGTTGTCAACCGCCAGGAGAGCATGGGGTGCTGTTGGGGCGTGAATGTGCTCGGCAAGCTGGGGCAGGCAAGGCAGCGAAGTCTCAAGCTCCGTGGTTGTGATGAGCGTGAGCCTTTCTTTAAAGTCTTCCACTTCGCTCATACGACCTTTGTCAACAATGAGGGCGGTCATGGCCGAGTCGGCGATCACATGTTCGATGTTTCTTTTCTTCAGCCGGGGAAGAATGGGCACAAAAACAGCCTTTGCGTACAGAGCTCCCAAAATGCTCAAGATCTGAACCGGGGATTTCTCCATGCACACACCCACCCGGTCTCCGGGCTTAACGCCCAGGTTTTGCAAAACCGTCGCGTATTTCAACGCCTCGTTTCGCAGCTCGGCAAAGGTCAGGCGGGTTTCTCCGTCAACAACTGCGTCTTTCGACTCCCACTCGCGAGCGGCTCTTTCAAGACTCTCAATGACGGTGAAGATCATGATTTTTTCTCCCAGGTTGGGCTGAAGGGTTGGGGTGATGGCCAGCCGAGTTTATCGAAAAACACAGTGGCGAACCAGCTCGCCAGCTGTGGGGGCACGTCCAGCATGAGCTCGTGCCCAGCTTCGGGGAAGGAGACAACCGAGTCAAACACCTCCAGCGACTCCATCTGTTCCAGGCTGGCTCGGGCGTTGGAGAGCTGCCCAGCCAAATAGTGTTTTTTTCCAGAAAACTCGGCAATGGATCTCAAAAGATCACCCGATTGGGTGTGCTTGACCAATTCCTTGCAGAGAAGGTGCAAGGCAACGGCATCTGTGGAGCGATACCCCTCCACCAGTTTGTCAAAAACCTCAGGGCGAGGGGTTTGGTTGAGGAGAGTGCGCACAATTGTGGGCGCGACCCTTTTTTTCCTTCCGAGGTTTTGTTCCAGTTGTGCCAAGCTCATGTTGGCATAGGAAGAGCTGTGCACGGTGTCTTCTGCGAGCACATTGCCTTCAAGGCACACCAGGGCATCCACACAGGCAGAGAGTTTTTCGCACTCACCGTGAAAAAGCACGGTGCTCATGGAGTGACAACAAAGAACAGTTTCAGTTGCTGCAGCAGAGACTTCTTCAATGCACGCCGCAACGGGTTTGGCAAAGCTAGAAAGATCTCCCTTTGCTGGGTCTTTCAGGCGGCTTCCACCAAAGCCCGGAATGTCGAGGCAGAGAAAGCCAAAGCCTTTTTCTTCCACAGCGGCACATAAGGGGTTGAAAAAATGGGAATCGGCACAGAGACCATGAAGAAACACCAGAAGCGTTT
>JANQPW010000059.1 GCA_028285285.1 Silvanigrellales bacterium | reverse complement strand
GTTTTCCAAACATCTCAGAGTTGAAGAGGGTGCAGCATGCCACTAGTTCCTATCGTTGTTGAACAAACCAACCGCGGCGAGCGCTCATACGACGTGTGGTCTCGTTTGCTCAAAGATCGCATCGTGTTTTTGGGCACCCCAGTCTCCGATGAAATGGCCAACCTGATTGTGGCGCAGCTACTGTTTTTGGAAGGCCAAGATCCGGAGAAGGACATCAATTTTTATATCAACAGCCCCGGTGGGAGTGCGACTGCGGGTTTGGCCATTTACGATGCGATGCAGATCATCCGGCCAGAGGTGAAGACTTACTGTATTGGCCAGTGCTGCAGCGCCGCTTCGTTGCTGCTCACAGCGGGGGCTAAAGGGAAGAGATATGCTTTGCCCAACAGCAGGATTATGATCCATCAGCCCATGGGCGGCGCCGGTGGTCAGGCTTCTGACATCGCTATTCAGGCCAGGGAGTTGTTGGCAATAAAAAATCGTGCCAATGAGATTCTTGCGACCCATACTGGCAAGAAGATCGACGAGATAGAAAAGGATTCCGACCGTGATTTTTTTATGACAGCTCAAGAGGCTAAGGATTACGGATTGGTTGACGATATCTTAATGCCTCGACCAGGGCGAGTGGCATACGCTGGGTAAGCCGGCTGTTGGTGCCGCTTTCTCGGGGTTTTGCGACTTGGTACGGTTAGTGCTTAGGCTAGTCTACCTGTACACATATTAGAGAAAGAGTGGGTACCATTATGCGGTTACACGGGTTCAGTTTTTCAGGCAGTCGCTCCGGTTCTAGCAATCTCCATGGGTTACACTGCAGTTTTTGTGGGAAAAGCCAGCGAGAAGTGAAGAAGCTGATTGCCGGCCCCAATGTCTACATTTGTGACGAATGCATTGAGCTGTGTAACGAGATCATCGCCGAAGAAATGGAGAAGGATGATCTCACGGCAACCTCTGAAGGTGTGCCTAGCCCCGCTGAAATCAAAAAAGTTCTGGACGAATATGTGATCGGTCAGGAACGTGCGAAGAAAGTGTTGTCGGTTGCGGTCCACAACCACTACAAACGTATTGAAAACACTGGAAGTTCTTCTCAAAAGAGTGAAGTCGAACTTTCGAAGAGCAACATTTTGTTGATTGGCCCCACAGGCTCTGGAAAGACCCTTCTGGCACAGAGCATGGCGCGCATTCTCCAAGTGCCCTTTACCATTGCAGATGCTACCAACCTCACCGAGGCCGGCTATGTGGGTGAAGACGTTGAGAACATCATCCTCAATTTGCTGCAGGCAGCCGATTTTGATGTGGAGCAGGCTCAGCGAGGCATTGCTTATATTGATGAAATCGACAAAATTGCACGAAAAGGTGAGAACACCTCGATCACGCGTGACGTGTCGGGCGAAGGTGTGCAACAAGCGCTTTTGAAGCTGCTTGAAGGGAGCGTGGCCAATGTGCCCCCGCGTGGTGGGAGAAAACACCCTCAGCAAGAGTTCTTGCAGGTCGACACAACGAGCATTCTCTTTGTGTGTGGTGGGGCTTTTGCCGGTCTCGAGGAGATCATCCGGGCCCGTATGGAGACAGCTGCCATGGGCTTTGGCGCCGATGTGAAGTCTCGCTCTGCCCTTAATGTGACTGAACTGTTTGCGAAAGTTCGGGTCGAAGACCTCATGAAGTTTGGCATGATTCCTGAGTTTTTGGGCCGCCTTCCCGTGATCGTGACCCTGGCGGAGCTCGATGAAGTGGCGCTGGTGAAAGTGTTGACCGAACCCAAAAATGCGTTAGTGAAACAATATCAAAGGCTTTTTTCGTTTGAGAAGGTTTCTCTCGAGTTCACTGACGACGGTCTCACGGCTGTGGCCAAGGAAGCTATCAAGAGAAAAACAGGGGCACGGGGTTTGCGTGCCATTTTGGAAGAGGCCATGCTCGAAACCATGTTTGAGTTGCCCGGAATGGAGAATGTGAAGCAAGTGATCGTTCATCCGAATTGCATCACCGACCACGCACTGCCAGAATTCACTTACTACAGCGCGGAAGAACTTGCCGAGCGGAGTAAACAAGAAGAGGCTTCTCGGAAGGTTAACGGAACTACCGGTCAGCTCAACGCCGCTCAGAGCGTTGCGACGGGAACTGATTCAGACAAGAAGTAAAAAGACTTTTTCCCGAAAATTTTTTTTGGCCCCATTTTGGGGCCTTTTTTTTGCCGACCACTTCTTTCCTTCAGACATTTTTTCGACTCTCACCACGAACCTCAGCGCGCAACAATAAGGACGGTGTTGTGAATGAATGTTATTGAGGTCGTGCTCCCATTGGGGTGCGTGAGAGGAGTCCCGCATGCAGCCAGGCTTGGAACCTTTTCCAATGCAATTGCCACTGCTTCCGTTGAAAGACATTGTTGTTTTCCCCCAGATGATCCTGCCTGTGTTCATATCAGAGGACATTTGCTTGAAAGCCGTGGATTCTGCCATGGCTGGGAACCGGTTTTTGTTTCTGTCTGCCTTTCGTGCAGAAGGATCAACCGGACAAGAGAAAGACGAGCTTGCCTCCCACATTCCTCCTCCCTTCGATGTCTACGACGTGGGAACTGTGGCGCTTGTGATGCGCACACGCAAACTTCCCGACGGCCGCACAAAGGTGTTGATCCAAGGCCTCGAAAAGGCAAGAGCGCTGCGCCTTCTCAGTAACGATGGATTTCCACTCGTTGAGTTGGAGAAGGTGGAAGAGGGAACAGGCGAAGACAAAGACCACGCTCGTGCCGAAGCAACTATTCGCGCTGTGAGAGAACGTCTGGAGAAACTTGTGGCCTTAGGCAAGAGTTTGAGTCCGGATATTCTCATGGTTCTGGAAGACATGACTTGCCCGGGCAAGCTAGCTGATCTCGTTGCCAGCCACATGGGTTTGAAGATCACCGATGCGCAAACGATTCTTGGCACCAACGGCAAAACAGAGCGTTTGGAACGGGTCTTGGACTTCCTCAATCGGGAACTCGAAGTCTACAATATGCAAGTGCGCATTCAGTCTCAAGCTCGAGAAGAGTTGAACAAAAATCAGCGTGAGCACTTTTTGCGTGAGCAACTCAAGGCCATTCGCTCCGAGCTGGGAGAATATGAAGGCAAAGACGACATCGAAGAGCTTCGGGACAAAGTCTTTCGCTGTGAGATGTCGGAAGAGGCCAAAGAAGAGGCTCTCAAGCAGGTCAAGCGATTGGATCGCATGAATGCGGAGTCAAGCGAGGCCACGATCACTCGCACCTATGTGGAGTGGCTCATCGACCTTCCCTGGGCCGCGGAGTCGAGTGAGAAGCTTGAGCTGAAGAAGAGTGTGGAAGCTCTTGATGAGGCTCACTATGGGTTGGACAAGATCAAAGATCGTGTTTTGGAATACCTTGCGGTGCGAAAACTCAAGCCTGATGTGAAAGGACCCATTCTTTGTTTTGTGGGGCCTCCGGGGGTTGGAAAAACGAGCTTGGGAAGAAGCATTGCCAAGTCGTTGGGTCGCAAGTTTGTGCGCATCAGCTTGGGTGGCCTCCGTGATGAAGCCGAGATCAGGGGTCACCGTCGCACCTATGTGGGAAGCCACCCTGGCCGCATTATCCAGGCGTTAAAAACGGCAGGCGTGAAGAACCCGGTGGTGATGCTTGACGAGATCGACAAACTTGGCAGTGACTACAAAGGTGATCCGGGCAGTGCGCTTTTGGAAGTTCTTGACCCCGAGCAAAACCACACATTTTCCGATCACTACATTTCAGTTCCCTTTGATCTGAGCCAGGTGATTTTCATTGCCAATGCGAATCGTCTCGATACCATTCCGGCACCGCTTTTGGATCGTCTCGAGCTGATTGAGGTTTCG